>CAKZQZ010000009.1 GCA_937142855.1 uncultured Alphaproteobacteria bacterium
GACCAAGCTTTTAATACAACATCTATGAAAGATAAAATGCTTGAGAAAGTTAGGCGTAAAAACCAAATTGTAATCCAGACAGGCTTCACAGCTTCTGCAGGAGGAGTTTAATATGATTAATTTATTTAGAATAATTTCTTTCTTAATTCTAGCAATGTCTTTATTTTCTTTTAAAGCCTTTTCAGTTACAGCTGAAGATAGTGGTGCATGCAGTACAGGTGCAAATGTTTTTGCTGGTTCAAACACGGCCTGTCGTTTTACACCACAACTTTATAAGGCAAGTATTTTTGAAATGGGTCTTTGTACAGCTAATCCTATGGCAGGTGCAGCACTGGATAGAACTACATGCACGACTGTTTTTACAGCAACTGATCAAACAAATGGTTCAGAACATGATTTTGCTTTGGGTGATGTTGATCTTGTGGGAGCTTCTACTGCACCTGCAATAGGAACATATCAATATCCATATATTATTTTAAGTAATGTTTTTAGTATTAAGGGCCAATTTACTAAAGCAGATGGCACAACATTTTATATAAACAACGATGGTGGAAGTGGATCTTGTGGTACTGTTGATACGACTGGACCTGCTGAGGAATGTACATCCACATTGAATCAATTTAGTCAAACTGCTACTTGTGATGGTGAATATATTGGTGCCGTGGTGGCTGTTGGTACACTTGATGGGTATTTAATGCAAAACTCAACTCTAGACAAAAGAGATGGTGCTGGAGAAACATCTGGTGGCGTTTGTACAAATGTGGACAGATTAGTTGGTGTGATGAGCTTAACAAATCCTGTTGTAATAACTCCATCTACAATGGGATTTAAATTTACGTTTAACGTTACCGGTTATGGGGCCCAATTATTTTCGAGTTCAGCCCCAAGCAACACAGCTGATGGCGGAGGTGGTAGCGGCCCTTTCTCAGGTTTTTTTACAATAACTGAAGCTCCTCAGCAATAGACTGTAAATTACTTCATTTGGAGTTGAGTTAAAGTAGTTGTGCTAGTGTTAAGTTCTAGGCTCATTTTAAATTCAATAAGAGATGGACCATCTACTTCCATAGCTTTCTGAATTGTTGGAATAATGTCCTCAACTTCATTTATAGTAAAACACTGCAGACCAAAACTTTCACCATATTTTGCAAAATCAGGATTTACTAAATTTGTTGCATAGTGATTTCTGGTTGGGAAGTGTACTTCTTGATGGTATCGTATTGTTCCATAATGCTGATTGTTTGCAATTATAACTCTAATTTTTGCCTTTTGAGCAACTGCTGTAGCAAGTTCAGAACCTGTCATTAGAGCTCCGCCATCACCAACAATTGAAAAAACTTGTCTGTTTGGATATCTTAGTGCAGCAGCAACTCCTGCTGGAATGCCCATCCCCATAGCACCTATTTCTGAGCCTATTAATTTCATGGATGACTTAAATGGAAACCGATGATGCATCCAACTTGTAAAATTTCCAGCATCATTAGTTATAATAGCGTCTTCGGGCGCAAGTTTACCTAAGCTATCTATTAAATGAGCAAAATCCAAACCATCATTAGCATTCCGAGGAGGTTTGGTGGCATCATTTTCTAAATATCTTTTGTGGCACAATTTAACCCATTCATCTTTATCAGAACTTATTTTATTACCGTCAATTATTGACAATTGTTCTAAAAAGTTTTCACCATCTGCAACTATACTTAAGTCTGTCCTAAAAATTTTTCCAATACTATTAGGATCAGGTAAAACATGTATAAATTTTTGTTTTGGTGAGGGGAATTTGTAAGCCATGTTTGGTACACCATTAAATCTGTGGCCTACTACTAATACAAGATCTGCTTCAAGAGCGTTTTGTCTTATGGGCTCTGGTGGCCTCAAACCTAACTCACCTGCATAATGTTTATGATTGTGAGAAAAAATATCTTGATGCTCATAAGTACATAAAACAGGTAGATTGTATTTTTCAGCTACAATCTGAACAAGTTTTCTTGCTTTGTCGGACACATGAATCTGTCCCCCCACAACAAGAACTGGTCTCTTAGCTGAATGCAATTCGTCAGAAACTTCTTTTACCTTTGACGGAAAAGGTAGTGGTGGGTTTATTTTAATTTGTTTAACGTCTGCTATTTCAACTTTTGTTTCTAATACATCAGTTGGTATTGCAATAACAACTGGCCCTGGAATTCCACTTTCTGCAATATGAAAGGCTCTTGCTGTTACGTTTGCTATTTCGCTAGGTGTATTAATTTGCTCAACATGTTTAGCCATGTCTGAAAAAGTTTTAATGAAATCCATTTCCTGCAAATGCATTTTGCCAGTACTAATTCTATTTATTTGACCAATAAATAGAACCATTGGGATTCCACCTTGATGTGCAGAGTGTACAGAAATAGAAGCATTAGTCGCACCTGGCCCTCTACTAACAAAAGCAACGCCAGCCTTGCCAGTACACTTGGCGTCAGCTACAGCCATGAATCCTGCACCACCCTCGTGTCTACAAGTTACTACATCTATACCAGGTGAATGTAATAATTCATCCATTACTGATAAGTAAGACTCTCCAGGTACACAAAAAAACCTGTCTACACCATGATTTTTTAGGGTTTGTACAAAAACTGACGCAGCTTTTTTAGTCATTATAATAATCTTCCTTAAGTTTTTTTATATTGTTGGTTTCTTTCCACCATCTAGATTAATTTCAGTTCCTGTAAGGTGACGCATTTGCGGACTGCATAAAAAATAAGTTAACTCAGCAACTTCTTCTGGAGTGCCAAATCTATCTAAACCGATATTTTCAAGCGCTTTTTTTTCTGCTTCTTCATAACTAATTCCTTCTCTATCAGCATTACTCTGAATAATAGTTATTAATCGGTCTGTTGAAGTCATGCCAGGGTTAATAGAATTTACGTTTACCCCATCTGTTAAGCCTTTTTTTGATAAAGCTTTTGTAAAATTTAAAAATGCAGCATTAACAGAACCACCTACCATAAAAAAAGGATCAGGTGAATGGCTCATTGCACCATTAATTGAAACTATCCATCCCTTATTTTTGGATAGAGTTGGCCAAAATGCTTTTGATAATCTTACAGCACTATAAAATTTAAGTGCAAAGCCATCTTCAAAATCTTCAAAGGGCTGAGTTAGAAAGTCACCACTTTTAGTAGCTCCTGCACTAAAAATTAACGTATCAAAACTTTCTAATTCATTTTCAATAGTTTTAATTGCGCTCTCACACCCTTCTTTTGTTTTCAAATTTGATGCGTGATAATAAATGTTATTTTTATATTTATTTTTTAATTCAGATGCAGTTTTTTTTAAATTCTCTTCGTTAGATGCTAATAAAAAAACATCTATATTTTCTTTTGAGAAACGTTCTGCTATAGCTTTCCCAATGCCTTTGCTGCCTCCAGTAATTACTACTTTTCTATTTATGTTATTCATTTATTTCTCCAGGAATAATTTTTTATCTTATAGATGATTTTAAAAAGTGTATATTATTTTTAGTTAGTATAATTTACATTTAAGGTAACATTATTATTTTTGTCTAAGGAAATCTGAACTATTCAGAAGTGTTGGCTAAATGAGTTTAAATCAGCAAAATTTTTCAATTTCCAGGCCAAAGGTCAAAGCTATTTTAGGTCCGACTAATACTGGTAAGACATATTATGCCATGGACAGAATGCTTGCCCATACATCTGGCATTATTGGGTTTCCTTTAAGGCTATTAGCAAGAGAAAACTATGACAAGGCAGTTTCAAAAGTAGGAAAATCTAACGTTGCTCTTGTAACAGGTGAAGAGAAAATTATACCGCCTTATGCCAAATATTTTTGCTGTACTGTGGAATCTATGCCGTTGGAAAGAGAATTCTCTTTTTTGTGTGTAGATGAAATTCAATTAGCGGCTGACCCTGATAGGGGTTATATTTTTACAGATAGAATTCTGCATTCTAGAGGTAAGGAAGAGACTGTTTTACTAGGTGCAGAAACTATACGTCCATTATTACAGAAAATTCTTCCGGATGTCATCATAGAAACCAGACCTAGACTATCCACTCTGAGTTATATAGGTGTAAAAAAACTTACTAGGTTAAAACCCAGATCAACGATTGTAGCATTTTCTGTACCTGAAGTTTATAAGATAGCAGAATTAATAAGAACTAAAAAAGGTGGAGCGGCAATCGTGATGGGGGCGTTATCACCTAGAACTAGGAACTCTCAAGTTGATCTTTACCAAAATGGTCAAGTTGATTATTTAATTGCTACGGATGCTATAGGTATGGGTTTGAACATGGACATTGACCATGTCGCTTTTGCTTCAGACTCTAAATTTGATGGCAGTATACCAAGGTATCTCACTGCACCAGAAATAGCTCAAATAGCTGGTAGAGCAGGACGAAGTAGTAGAAATGGTACCTTTGGAGTCATTGATGAAAGCTTAAAGTTTGATGAAGATACAATTGAACAAATTGAAACCCATTCTTTTTTTCCACTTAAAAATTTATGGTGGAGAAATACAGATCTAAACTTTAGTTCAGTAAATAAATTAATTAAATCCCTAGATAAAGCTCCCCCTTTTAATTTCATGAGAAAAAAAGTTGGCGCTTTAGACGCTATTTGTTTTTCACATTTATCCCAACTTGAGACAATAAAAGCTAAAATTGGTGTTAAAGAAAATCTAACTCTTTTATGGAATATTTGTCAAATACCTGATTTCAGTAACACCCTTTCAGGGATGCATTTTAGCTTGCTAGAAAAAACTTTTGAATTATTATTATCAAAAGGTAAATTAGATAATGAATGGATCAAGTCTCAGATTACTCGTCTTGATAGGTATGATGGTGAAATTGATACCTTATTAAACAGAATTTCTAACATTAGAACTTGGACATTTATAACTAATAGAAGTAATTGGTTGGATGAAACTGAATATTGGCAAAATCAAGCTAAAACAATAGAAGATAAATTATCAGATGAGTTACATGAAAGGTTAACTCAAAGATTTGTAGATAAAAAGATTGTTATTTTAAATAAAACATTGAAAGAGTATCATAATTTGGAAGCAATAGTAAGGATTGACGGCAAGGTGCTTGTTGAGGGTGAAGAGGTCGGAACCTTAAACGGGTTTGACTTTGTGCCAACCTTATCAAATGGAGAGAATGCCGCACCTATTTTAACTGCAGCTAGAAAAACATTACCAAAAGAAATTGGTAGACGTGTTAAAGAACTCCTTATGTCTGATAATGCAGCATTTAAATTTGGTAATGATGGTACTATTTTGTGGCAAAACAACGTGGTAGCTTCTTTGGTTAATGGAGAAAATGTATATTCTCCAAAAATTAATATAAATTCTACTGAACTGCTTTCTGATGAACAAATAAAACAAATTCAACTTAGAATAATAGAGGCTGTTGAGGGTAATATAAGAAATATTTTGTTAGAGGCGATTACCCTTAAATCTCCTTCTTTTGAAAAAGTGTTGAAGATAAATAATGATCAGTCCCAAAATGAAGAAAAAATTAGTGAAACAGACAAAGCCTCTAATATTAACTTATCTGGTAAGTCGCTTGGAATTGCGTATGAGGTTTATGAAGGGTTGGGATCTGCAAAAACAAGTAACCTGTCAATGTCAATTAATACTCTATCCGATAACGAAAAAACACATCTAGCAAAATTAGGATTACGATTAGGTGTTGAAACCATATATTTACCAAATCTTCTAAAGCCATCAGCTATCAACTTAAGGGCTTTGCTATGGTCAGTTTTTCATCAAAATTTTCCTGATCATGGCACGCCCCCTGATGGAAGAGTCAGTGTGGTAATGGCACCTGGCTCAAATTATGACTTCTACAGAGCAATTGGATTTGTGCCATTAGGAGACTTAGCTCTGAGAGCAGACATTGCAGAAAGACTTTCAGCTCTAATAAGGGTAGAGGCAAGATCTGGCAAGTTTAGAATTAATGATGCTATGTTATCTATTGCCGGAGCTACAAAAATACAAATGGAAAAAATTTTATATGATTTAAATTATATAAAAGTTGGAGAAGAACCTTCGGACCTTGCTGATCAAGTTCCAATTTTAATTTTTGAACGTAAAAATAAAAACATTAAATCTAAAACTAAGCACTTAAATAAAAAGAAAGATAAGCCTTTCATACCAAAATCTAAGAAAAATATAAAAAATGAAAAATTACCAGATCCTTTGTCACCATTTGCAGTACTGAAATCCTTAAAAAATAAATAATCTCAGCAATGCTAGAAAAATCAGATAATAAAAGTATAAGACTTGATTTGTATTTATTTTATATAAGAATTTTTAAAAGTAGAAATCTAGCATCCAAATTTATTAACTCAAATAGGTTGAGGGTGTCTGATAAGGTAACTCAAAAGCCACATAAACTAATATCGATAAGTGATATACTTACATTCACGATTCATGACCGAATTAAAGTATTAGAAGTAATTGATATCCCTATGCGCAGAGGTTCTTATGAGGATTCTCTGAATTTTTACAATGATATTAGCCCTGTTGAAACAAAAGAAGAAAAAGAAGGAAGAGATCCAAAGTTAAAGTTTGTTGATAGGGTTGGTCGACCAACAAAGTTAGAGAGACGCCAAACAGATAAATTAATGGGGAGAGATTAAGATTTTAAAATCTGCACTTGTAATCACTTTTTTTGTGGTTTAAACAAACACTTAAATAGGGTAATCATGACTTATATTGTAAACGATAAATGCATTAATTGTAGACACACTGACTGTGTAGAAGTTTGCCCTGTTGACTGCTTTTATCTTGGAGAGAATACTATTGTTATTCATCCAGATGAATGTATTGATTGTGGAGTATGTGAACCTGAATGTCCTGTAGATGCTATTCAATCTGACACTGACCCAGGGGCTGATCAATGGCTAGAATATAATAGAGAAATGTCAGAAATTTGGCCTAACATAACTATGAAAATTGATCCATTACCAGATGCCGAAAAGTATGCAGATGAAGAAGAAAAATTTACAAAATATGGATCACAAAACCCTGGTCAATTATAATTCTCATTTACCTAGTGCTGTTTTAGAACTAGTCATTTAACAGATAATATGATATTGTGCCGTTTCTTTTTAATAGAAATGTTCTGATTTCAAATAGATAAATAGGGAGCACATATTGTCTAAGAACCAAGATCTAGTAAATTCTTTTATACCTGGTGATTTTGTAGTTTATCCAAGTCATGGTGTAGGAAAAATTATTGGTACAGAAAAACGTAAAGTTGAAGATTTAGAGTTAGAGTTATTAGTTGTTAGGTTTGAGCATGAAAGAATGACTTTAAGAGTTCCTCTCTCTAAAGCTAAAGAATCAGGTTTAAGGACTTTATCAAGCAAAGTACAAATGGAAGAAGCTATCGTTACGTTAAAGGGTAAAGCAAAACTCAAAAAAACAATGTGGTCCAGACGTGCTCAGGAATATGAAACAAAAATTAATTCAGGCAGTCTTGTTTCAATTGCAGAGGTGGTTAGAGACTTGTATAGAAAAGACGATCAAGGTGAACAATCTTATTCTGAAAGGCAGATGTATCAAGCTGCTATAGAACGTTTAGCAAGTGAGTTTGCTGCCGTAGATAACACAGATAAAGATAGTGCAGTTACGAAACTTGAAAAAATAATAGATGAAAATGCTGAGGAAGCTGCCTAGTTACATTATTTTTTATTAAAACGTTAATGTTAAACATCAAACAAAAAGCCAAAACTTTCTTTGAATCATTACCCTCTTATAATGATGGTTATCTTGAAGTAGGTGGTGGGCACTCCATTTACTATGAAGAATACGGAAATCCAAATGGTAAACCTATATTATTTCTTCATGGAGGCCCTGGTGCTGGTTTTTCTAATTCTCATAAAGGGTTTTTTGATCCTAAAATTTTTAGAGTTGTTTTTTTTGATCAAAGGGGTTCTGGGAAAAGTATTCCGTATGCCGAGATTAAAAATAATGACACTGATTTATTATTGTCAGACATTGAGGCCTTAAGAGTTTTTTTAAATATCGAAAAGTGGCTTCTATTTGGAGGGTCTTGGGGTAGCACTTTAGCCCTTTTGTATGGGATAAAGTTTCCAGAAAAGTGTCTTGGATTTATTTTAAGAGGTATTTTTCTTGGGTCTAAAAGTGAAGTTAATTGGTTTTTATACGATATAAAAAAGTTCTTCCCTGAAGCACATAACAAATTTATTTCATACGTACCTGAAACTGAAAGAAAAAATATTCTTAGTTGGTTTCATACTCAATTAAATATAAAAGATAGATCTATTAATTTAAAAGCTGCTTCCGTTTGGGCAGAGTATGAAAACTCATGCTCTACGCTAGAATATGCAGAGCGCCCAATGTCTGGAGAAAACGCTTTGGCAATATCTCGAATAGAAACCCATTATTTTGTTAATGATTGTTTTATAAGTAAAGATTTTATTATCAAAAACATCCATAAAATAAATCATATACCTGCAATAATTGTTCAAGGCAGGCATGATGTTATTTGTCCTCCATTTAGCGCTATGAATTTATCAAAAAAATGGCAGGCATCTGAAATCCAGATAGTTGAAAATGCAGGTCATTCAGCTTTCGAAAGTGACATCAGCAGAAAGATTATAAACGGTTTACATATGATAAAGTAATCAGTTGCGTAAATTATTATGAACAGCTAAATTTAAAAATATCATCTTAATTGTAATTGTACGGGTATTAAGTCTATGGCAAGTGATAATATTTTAGATAAAATGACGTTTGAAGATGCTATGAGAGAATTAGAAAAACTTGTTGATTCTCTAGATAAAGGTGACGTGTCTCTTGATGAAGCTATTGCTGCTTATGATAGAGGTTCGCAATTAAAAGATCACTGTCAGAAGAAACTTAATGAGGCAAAAATGAAAGTAGAAACAATACAAGCTTCTGACCCTACCAATTCTACTCCAGACAAATTGACCCCTTTTAATCCAGATTAAAATATTATAAAGAAGTCAGATAGTTTCATGGATGATTTTTTAAAAAAACTTAAAAAAAACTCTCATGATATAGATGAATTTCTGAATAGTTATTTACCTTCTGGAGATACTCTTAACAAAAAACTTATTGAATCTATTAGATACTCTGCAATTAGTGGTGGAAAAAAAATAAGAGCTTTTTTGGTTATAGAAACAGGAAAGTTTTTGAGTAGCATTTATAATAAGAAATTATCAAAGCAAAAATTTAATGAATTAAGAGCTGCTGCATCTGCTATAGAAGCAATACATTGTTACTCATTAATTCATGACGATTTGCCTGCGATGGATAACTCATCTTTAAGAAGAGGAAAGCCTTCAAATCATGTTAAATTTGGAGATTATACTGCTATTTTAGCAGGAGATGCATTGCTCAGTTGGGCTTTTGAAATTATTGGAGATGTTAATTTTATTGAAGATGCAAGGCAGAGGTCTGATATTGGATTTGTTATTGCAAAATCAATTGGTGCGAATGGAATGGTTGGTGGACAACAAGCAGATATGGATTTTAGCTACCAAAACACTCTTAGCTTATCTGAGATTGAATGGATACAAAGGCATAAAACTGGCGCATTAATAACTACTTGTTGTCAGGTAGCTTGTATTTTATTAGATGCAAGTGAGGAAGACAAAAAATCCCTAATGGATTATGCAAATAATATTGGTCTTGCTTTTCAAATAGCAGATGATTTATTAGATATTAATGGTCATGAAAAATTAATTGGTAAGCCAGTAAAGCAAGATGACAAAAATAAAACGCCAAATTTCGTAACTATACTTGGTAAAGAAGAAGCCTCAAAAAGAGCACTAAAAACATCGAAAGAAGCAATAGCAATAATAACGAAATACCATCCTAATTCAGAAAATCTTGTATCTTTAGCTAAATATACTGTAAACAGAGATAATTAATTTTTAGACATTGTTAGGTAAATATTGGTAGATGGCAAACAAAAATAATACATCAAGCTCGACACCTCTTCTTGATCAGGTCAAAAATCCTGATGATCTAAAGTTTTTAAAAATAGAAGACCTTGATAATTTATGCTCTGAATTACGCTCTGATATGATTAACATTGTTTCAAAAACTGGAGGGCACTTGGGCGCAGGTTTAGGTGTGGTCGAATTAGCTGTTGCTATTCACTATGTTTTTAATACTCCAGATGACCGTTTGATTTGGGATGTAGGACATCAGGCTTATCCCCATAAAATCCTAACTAATAGAAGAGATAAAATGAATACCCTTAGAAAAGCTAAAGGTATTTCTGGTTTTACAAAAAGATCAGAATCTAAATATGATCCTTTTGGGGCAGGCCACTCATCGACATCTATTTCAGCAGCTTTGGGAATGGCCGTTGCAAGAGACAAATTAGGTAGATCAAATAATGTTGTTGCTGTTATTGGTGATGGGGCAATGAGTGCTGGTATGGCTTATGAAGCTATTAACAACGCTGGTGCATTAAAAACAAATTTATTAATAATATTGAATGACAATGACATGTCTATTGCTCCTGCAGTAGGTGGCTTAAGCAATTATTTATCAAATGTTGTTTCAAGCAGGCCTTTCAACAATGTAAGAGAAATTGCTAAACAAATGGTAAATTTCTTACCAAAAGAGATTGGTGAAACTGCAAAAAGAGCGGAAAATTTAGCACGAAATTTTTTAAGTAATTCAGAAGGAACTATTTTTAGCCAAATGGGAATGAATTATTTAGGACCAATAGATGGTCATGACATATCGTCCTTGGTTAAAATCTTACAAAATTTAAAAGATGGCTCAAATGACAAGCCTATCTTATTACATGTAGTGACTGAAAAGGGTAGAGGGCACCCCTTTTCAAAAAACTCTCACGAAAAATATCATGCTGTTTCAGAGTTTAATATAATTACAGGTGATACAGTTAAATCGACGTCTAATGCGCCAACCTATACTAATATTTTTTCAGAGACTTTATGTAAAATTGCTGAGAAAGATGATAAAATTTTAGCTATTACAGCTGCAATGCCTTCTGGCACTGGTCTGAATAAATTTGCAGATAAATTTAAAGATAGGTTTTTTGACGTCGGCATTGCGGAACAGCATGCAGTGACGTTTGCTGCTGGAATGGCATCAGAAGGTTTAAAGCCTTTCGTTGCAATATACTCAACTTTTTTACAAAGAGCTTATGATCAGGTTATACATGACGTAGTTATTCAAAAATTACCGGTGAGATTTATGTTGGACCGTGCTGGTTTTGTCGGAGCGGATGGGGCTACTCATGCTGGGTCATTTGATTTGACTTATCTTTGTTGTTTGCCAGATGTAGTCGTAATGGCTCCAAGTAATGAAGCAGAATTAGCAAAAATGGTTTTTACATCCTCTAATTATAGTCAAGGGCCAATCTTTTGTAGATACCCAAGAGGAGAAGGTGTTGGAGTTGAGATCCCTAATTCTTTAAGTGATATAGAAATTGGTAAGGGACAAATTATTCATCAAGGGACAGGTATAGCTATCCTTTCACTTGGCACAAGGTTAAGTGCAGCACTAAAAGTTAGAGATATTTTGAAAGTAGAAGGGTGCTCAATAACCGTTGCTGATGCTCGATTTGCCAAGCCAATTGATGAAGACCTTTTAATTAAGTTATGGAATGAACACGAAAAACTTATTATTATTGAAGAAGGATCCGTTGGTGGTTTTAGTTCACATTGCCTTCATTTTTTATCCTCAGGAGGCTATTTAAATCAGAGTGGAAAAGAGATTAGATGCCTTAATATGCAAGATAAATTTCTAGATCATGCATCTCAAACTGAGCAATTGGCTAAAGCCGGCTTAGATGTAACCGGATTGTTAAATATAATAAATGATATGGTACCATTTTCAAATTTGAATAATAAGGTTGTTCTTAGCTAATTATTTAAATTATTAATTAAGGTTTTTACAATAATAAAAGAACGAATAGACAAACTTTTGATTTCGAATGGCTTTGCTAGAAGTAGAGAACAAGCTAATTCTTTGTTAATGTCAGGAAATGTTTTCGTTAATGGAAAACGAGTGGAAAAATCTGGCCAACAAGTATTAATTGAATCGTCAATTGAGGTTAAATCTAAACCACACCCTTGGGTTTCGAGGGGTGGAATAAAGTTAGAGAAGGCTATCTCAGAATTTAATCTAAGTTGTCAAAAAATAATAGCACTTGATATTGGAGCTAGTACTGGTGGTTTTACTGATGTATTATTATCTAAAGGTGCAAGTAAAGTTTATTCTGTTGATGTCGGATATGGTCAGTTAGACTGGAAGTTAAGGAATGATGAACGAGTTATAGTTAAAGAAAAAACCAACGCACGTTTTTTATCACAAGAAATTATAAAAGATCAATTAGATGCTGTTGTTTGCGATGCTTCTTTTATCTCATTAAAAAAAGTTTTACCTTCAGGTCTATCATTTTTAAAAAAAAATGGTTGGTTAGCGGCGTTAATAAAGCCACAATTTGAAGTAGGCAAAGGTTTAGTTGGCAAAGGTGGGGTTGTAAGGGATGCAAAGCTCCATGAAGAGGTTATAAACAGTATAAGTCATTGGCTTGAGTTCGAAATGAAAATGAATTTGTTAGGAATTGTTGAAAGCCCAATATTAGGTCCAAGTGGTAATAAGGAGTTTGTAGTCACTGCAAAAAAATAAGACCTTTAATTATTTATTGGGCCAACTTGGCTTTCATGTTCTAAAATTTGATCTAATAAAGTCACGGCAATCATTGCTTCAGCAACAGGAACCGCTCTGATGCCAACACAAGGGTCATGTCTTCCTTTTGTTTTAATTTGTACTGCTTCGTTGTTGATATTCACAGAATTTTTTTCTTTTAAAATACTACTTGTTGGTTTCACCACAAATCTAGAGATAATAGGTTGCCCTGATGAAATTCCTCCGAGTATTCCACCAGAATGATTGGAGCCAAAGTAATAATCTCCTTTATTGTCTGGAAATATTTCATCATTTGCTTCAAACCCTGTTAAGGATGCTAATTCAAAGCCAGTACCAATTTCCACTCCTTTAACAGCATTTATGCTCATTAAGGCTTCAGCAATTTGAGTATCTAATTTTTTATATATAGGACTTCCAATACCTCTTGGAACATTTTCTGCTATTACTTCAATTATAGCGCCTGTGCTATTACCATTTTTTCTAAGTTCATCAAGCCAGATTTCCCATTCTTTTGCTGCTTTTGCATCTGCACAAAAAAATGGATTCTTATTAATTTCATCCCAGTCAAAATTCTCTCTATTGATTTTGTTTGGTCCCATTTGAATAACACTAGCTCTAATGTTTATGGGATTTTCTAATTTATACTCTAGCACTTTAAATGCTATAGCTCCTGCGGCAACTCTTACTGCTGTTTCTCTGGCACTGGACCTTCCGCCACCTCTATAATCTCTTATTCCATATTTATTTTGGTACGTGATATCTGCATGCCCTGGTCTAAACTGTTTAGATATTTCCGAATAATCTTTGCTTCTCTGATCTTCATTTTTAATAATTAAGGCCATAGGGTGACCGGTTGTTTTGCCTTCAAAAGTGCCAGAAAGAATTTCAACAGTATCGCTTTCTTTTCTTTGTGTAACAAATTTAGATTGACCCGGCTTTCTTCTATCTAGATAACGTTGAATATCTTTTTCTTCTATTGGAACTAATGGTGGAATACCGTCAACAACGCATCCAATTGCCTTACCATGACTTTCACCAAAACTTGTAAATTTAAAATTATGTCCAAAAGAATTACTTGCCATTTTTATCTTTCAAATTAATGGTCTTTTTTATCTGGAGACATATCAGGAGCATCTATTGCTTTCATACCTACCACGTGATAACCACAATCAACATGATGGTTTTCTCCTGTTACACCAGTAGACAAATCAGATAAAAGATAAACACCACTTCCACCTACGTCTTCTAGTGTTACATTTCTTCTCAATGGAGAATTATATTGATTCCATTTTAGTATATATCGAAAATCTCCAATACCGCTTGCAGCAAGAGTTTTAATAGGACCTGCAGACAAGCTGTTTACCCTAATTTTATTGTTTCCTAAATCAGCAGCTAGATACCTAACTGAAGATTCAAGCGCAGCTTTAGCAACTCCCATTACATTATAATGTGGCATAACCTTTTCTGCACCATAATATGTTAATGTAATCATTGAGCCACCATTAGGCATCATTGCAGCAGCTCTTCTTGCTACGGCTGTAAAAGAGTAGACTGATATATCCATAGTTTTAAAAAAGTTTTCTCTACTTGTGTCGAGGTATTCTCCTTTTAGTTCCTCTTTATCAGAATAAGCAATAGCATGGACTATAAAATCTATAGTTTCCCAAGATTTCTTGAGGGTATCAAATGTTTCGTCAATAGCTTTATCATTAGAAACGTCACAAGGTATTATTATATTAGAACCAACAGATTCGGCTAAGGGTCGAACTCTTTTTTCAAGAGCTTCGCCTTGATACGTAAAAGCAAGCTCTGCACCTTGTTTAGCAGCTGCAGCAGCAATACCCCATGCTATAGACCTATCATTTGCAACCCCCATAACGATCCCACGTTTACCATTCATTATGCCATTATTGGAGTTTGTTCCTTCCATAAGTAATTCCTCGTATTAACTAAAATATTCAAAAAAATTAAGTATAATTGTATTATACACAGTTATATAATTAAAATATTTTTTTTATACATTAATTAAGAGAATAACTTATTTTTTTTGTTAATGTAATTAAATCACCAGGGTTGTATGACCTATTGCTTGTGAAAGAGATTATATCACCATCCACTTCTATATTTAATCTATAACCGCTTACTTGCTCTATGGTCTCTGTATGCATAACTTTGGTTACGCGGCAAACCTCTTTTTCAATATAATTTTGATTTGCTTCTGCTTTTTCATTTCTTACTACCTCTGATCCAATTAGAGCTCCTATAGCAGTAGAACCAGATTTACCTCCACCTGAGCCAAGTTGGTTTCCAATAGCCCCACCTATAAGAGCACCAATAAAATTATCTGCTCCAAATTTCTGTGCATTTTGATTCACTGGTACTCTTTGTATTGAGCATGTTTTTTCGTTTTTAGGTACCCGCTGTTCGGAATATGTTTTAAGGACCTCAACTGAAGATACCGTTCCGGTTACTTGGTAAAAGTTTGTTTTGGAGTAACTGTTACTGGAGAGTAAAACAAAAAAACCAAGAATTAGGAAATATTTTTTATTCATATGAAACCTCATTAAATTACTTTAAATACTTATTTGAGTTCATATATGTATAAAATATGGCAAAATTAGTACCCTTTATAAAAAATGGAGATAGTGATTGGAATTAGATAAAATAGTAGACCCAATATTATTGTTTAAGCAATGGTTATCTGAGGCTGAAAAAAAAGAAATTAGAGATCCTAATGCTATGCAGTTAGCTACTGTTTCAAAAAATGGAATGCCATCTGTTCGCACAGTTTTATTAAAAGATATTATTAATTGTGATTTTGTTTTTTATACAAATTATGAAAGCCGTAAGTCGAATGAAATAAATGAGACAGGGAAAGGGGCGATATGCTTCTATTGGAAAAGCTTAAACCGTCAAGTTAGATTAGTGGGAGATATAACAAAGGTGTCTGAAGATATATCCGACAAATACTATAAGTCTCGATCAAGAGGAAGCAGAATTGGTGCTTGGGCGTCAAAGCAATCAAGAGAATTAGAATCTCGTGAAGCTTTGATGGAGGAGGTTCGGTTGTTTGAATCAAAGTATACTGACGATATTCCTAGACCAAGCCATTGGGGCGGTTTTGCATTGAAGCCTATTGAATTTGAATTTTGGCAAGATAGTGATTTTAGATTACATGATAGATTTATTTTAAAACCCACTAAACAAAATAATCAGTGGATTGCTAAACGTCATTATCCTTAGAGCTAAGTTTGTTTTTTCTTATTTCTATAATACTCATAATTATAAAAATAACATAACATATCATGATTAAACCTAAAAACAAACCAAAGCCTGCTTGATATGCTTTTATTGAATAACCTGATTGTTTACCTGGCTCAATAATCTGCATTATGAAGCCTATTGCATACTGCGCTACAAATGCCATTAAAAAACATATTAAGTTTATAGCAGTTGAGGCTCTTGCTGCGTAACTTGTTGGGAAGTGTTGACTTAAACCTGCGTATGCTAAGGTTGCGGCTAGTGATGTAATACTTAAAACAACCCATGGCCATATAGCTTTGGGTATTAATCCAAAGGTAATTATAGTTAGTGGTATAATAAATACTAGTAAAGCGCCACCCATTACACCAACAGGAGAAATATTAAATTTTCTTAAATAATCTGTAATGACACCTAAAGATGTTGTCCCAATTGTCATCATAATTGTTGAAATAAAAAGGATATTAGCTATTTCTACTTTATTAAATTTTCCTATGTCAGAAAGCCAGGGTCCTGCCCATAACCCTAATATCGCAAGACCTGTGCCTCCAGCAATGCCGGATAAGGGTCCAATTCTCCAAAATGCATAACTTGTATATATATGTTTTAATACCTTCATAATAGGTAATGTTTTTTCTTGATTGTGTGTTTCTTTTTTCTCTGGAACTATAAAAAAGATTAGGGCACCAGTGAATATTGTTACTATGCCTAAAAAGAGATAAACTCCTCTCCAATCTGTAATTTGCAATGCCATTTCTAAAGGGGTTGATGCTACAATTGCGCCCATTCCTCCAGCTGACATAAAAATACCTATTAGCAGTGGTAGTCTATCTTTAGGATACCAAACAGCAAAAGCTTTAAAAGCACCCATTAGAGCACCTGAAACCCCTAAACCTATTAATCCTCGGGCTATTACAAGTGACCAAACATCATTCCCTAAACTAAATAATATTGCTCCTGTAGCAGCAACTAGAAATAAAATACTTTGGACCTTTCTTGCCCCAAACTTATCAAGCAGAACCCCTAATGGTAATTGAAACAAACCAAATGTTAAAAAATACGCAGATGTAATTAAGCCTAGTTGTTCTGCGTTTATATTTAGGTCATTACTAAGGTAAGGAGCAAGAACAGCATTTGTTGATCTATAAAGGTAAGACAGAAAATATCCACAAGCAAAAGGTAAGAAAATAAAAGTAAATTTTTGTATATTATTTTCAGGAATATTTTTGTTTGTTAGATCCATAAATTTTTAATCCTTAGATCGTGTAATTGGATTTTGATTAATTAGTTATAAGACTAAAACATAATAATTTAACATATTAAATATTACTTCGATACCCCAATAATTAGAAAGTTGACCTTTATCCTTTGGAACAACTATAATAAAATTTGAGGAGATTTTTATGCAGATATCAAAAGAGATCACAAACATTATTCCAGAAATAAAAAACTGGAGACATTCTTTACATGCTCATCCTGAGCTCGGGTATGAAGAAAAATGGACATCAGATTTCGTGGCAGATAAATTGAAATCTTTTGGTTTAGAGGTTCATAGAGGGTTAGGAGGTACAGGAGTTGTTGGTGTCTTAAAAGGACTTGACGCTGATTTAGGAGGAGGAGGTAATAAAGCTATTGGTTTAAGAGCTGATATGGATGCTTTGCCTATGGCAGAAGAAAATGACTTTTCTTACAAATCAAAATTTGATGGTCGTATGCATGCATGTGGCCATGACGGTCATACTGCTATGTTACTTGGAGCTGCTAAATTATTATCGTCACAAAATAATTTTGATGGGACGGTTTATTTTATATTTCAACCTGCTGAAGAAGGAGGTGGTGGAGGTTTAGCTATGATAGAGGATGGCTTGTTTAGACAATTTCCTATGGATAGCGTTTGGGGAATGCATAATTGGCCAGGTATGGAAGAAGGAACTGTAGCTGTCCATAAAGGCTCTGTAATGGCGGCCGCAGACAGATTCGAAGTTACCGTAAATGGTAATGGTGGTCATGCTGCTATGCCTCAAGCAACAAATGACCCTGTTTTAGCGGTGACTGGTATCATTCAAGCATTGCAACAAATAGTTGCACGCAAGCAAAATCCTCTTGACGCTGTTGTCGTTTCTGTTACTCAAATTAATGCTGGTTCTGGTTTCAATATTATTCCTCAAAAAGCAAATTTTATTGGCACTATTAGAACAGTTAATCCAGAAACAAGGGTAGACGTACATAGGCAATTCAAAGATATTTGTGAAGCTACTGCGCTAGCTTATGGGTGTGTCGCTGATGCGTCTGTTATAAAAGGTTATCCTGTAACAGTGAATGATATTGAGTCCAGTAGTAGAGCGATTGAAATAGCATCAAACCTATTTGGTGAAAATGCAGTAAAGACTAATCTTGCTCCTTCTATGGGTGCAGAAGACTTTGCGTATATGTTAGAAAAAATACCAGGAGCATATATATGGCTAGGTGCGGGTGAAGGAAAGTCAGGCTGTATGCTACATAATACTAAATATGATTTCAATGACGATATCTTACCCTTAGGTATATCTTATTGGGAAGAATTAGTTAAATCAGAATTGCCTCTTAGATAATATTAATAGACTCATTTAGTATTTAGTAATATATATTTTGACATGAAAAATATTTTATTATTAATCACTATGGCATCGTTTGCACTTATAATAGTAACATTTTTTGCTATTAATTTGTGGTTGCAAATGTCAGATGTGACAATCAGTTTTAATGGTAAAATGGCTATTTTTATAGGTGCTTTTTTTACTATACTTTTGGGTTCTGGTTTAATGTCTTTAGCCTTCTTTTCTTCACGACATGGATTTGATGAACAAGTAGATCATGATTTAGAAGCCTTGTTTGAAAAGTTTAAAAATCGTTAATATATGTATATTGTTTCTTGTCTTTAAAAATATAATTTTACTTTAGAATGTAAGTAAATTGAACAAGTTGTCTTAATACAGACCTTGTTTTTATACTTTCTAACTTTTAAGTTTTAATAAATAGGAGCTTTTGTTATACAAAAAATGTTTAAAGAGCTTTCCGAGAAAATATCAGACAGTGAATTACAAGTCTCTAATTTAAAATTTTCGTCTATATTAAAATTTAAAACAGAAATTTTAGCAGGCTTGACTGTTGCTTTGGCTCTGGTGCCTGAAGCTGTTTCTTTTTCATTTGTTGCTGGTGTTCACCCGTTAGTAGGTTTATACGCAGCTTTTATCGTTGGTTTAATCACAGCTTTAATTGGAGGGCGCCCTGGTATGATTTCAGGTGCTACTGGAGCCTTGGCTGTTGTAATGGTTGCTTTGGTTTCCTCTCATGGTGTTGAGTATTTGTTTGCAACGGTAATACTAATGGGTATTTTCCAAATTATAGCTGCTTTTTTGAGGTTAGGTAAATTTATTAGATTAGTGCCTTATCCAGTCATGCTTGGTTTTGTTAACGGCTTGGCCATCGTTATATTTTTAGCTCAAATGTCTCAGTTTCAAATAACAGATATATCTGGAAATAAACAATGGATGGAAGGGCAGAACTTGGTTGTCATGCTTTTGCTTGTAATTGCTACTATGATTGTAATATGGGGCATGCCTAAAATAACTAATATTATTCCAGCACCCTTAGCTGGTATAATTGTGGTTGCTATGATTGTGATTTTTTTAGATATAGATGTACCAAGGGTTGGTGACCTGGCATCTATCAAAGGTGGTTTGCCAACGTTTCATATTCCATTGGTACCATTTAATCTAGATACTCTATTAATAATACTTCCATATGCTTTAATTTTAGCAACTATTGGATTAATTGAAAGTTTGTTAACACTTAATTTGGTAGGGGATATTACTGGAAAAATTGGAGGAGCATCTCAGGAGTGTGTAGCTCAGGGTATTGCCAACACTGTTACTGGTTTTTTTAGTGGTATGGGTGGTTGTGCTATGATTGGGCAATCAATGATCAATGTGAAGTCTGGTGGACGTACAAGAATATCTGGAATTGCAGCTTCTCTATTTTTACTTCTGTTCATTGTAATTGGATCCTCTCTGATTGAACAAATTCCTCTGGCTGCATTAGTAGGAGTTATGTTCATGGTTGTTATTGGTACTTTTGCCTGGCAAAGTATTTTAGTTATCAAGCGTATCCCAAGAATAGATGTTATTGTCATGGTAATTGTAACTGTGATTACTGTTATTTATGATTTAGCTATAGCTGTTTTATGTGGGGTTATTATATCGGCACTTGCTTATGCTTGGAATAATGCAATTCGTATTAGAGGAAGTGTGACTATAGATGAAAACCTTAATACTATTTATTATATCGAAGGTCCTTTGTTTTTTGGCTCTGTTCAAGGTTTTTCAGAAATATTCAATATAGAAAATGATACTGAAACTGTAATTGTTGATTTCATCAATAGCCGTGTTGTTGATCAATCCGCTTTACAGGCCATAGAAGACTTAGCCCTTAAGTATGAAAAAAGAAACAAACAGTTACAATTGAGACACTTGTCAACGGATTGTCATTCTCTATTGCGTAAAGCTGGTCAATTAATTGTAGATACCGATGACAACCCTAGTTACGGCCTTGCTGTTGATTATGGTGTAAAGCCAGGGGCCTTTAGCAAGAATCATTAAATATATTTTAATAGTTGACTTTTATCTGTATTTATAAGAGAACAAAACATGAACAAAATTTATGGAATAAAAAAAATGATGAACTTAGAGGTTACAAAACAAATTTTAGCTCAGAATGGACACTATAAGCCATCTACTAAATTAGAAGTTTTTAGGCCATGTTTAAATAAACCACAGATGTTTCCACTTTATAGTTCTAAAGTTTCAGCAGGTTTTCCTTCCCCTGCAGATGATAACTTAGAGAAAACTTTAGATTTAAATAGTTATTTAATTAAAAGACCTGCAGCAACATTTTTTGTCCGTGTAAATGGAGATTCAATGATTAATGCTGGCATAAATGATAATGATATCCTCGTTGTAGATAGAAGTATTAAACCGTCACACGGAAAAGTAATTATAGCTGTTCTAGACGGCCAAATGACTGTTAAAAGATTACATAAACGTTCTGGTAAGGTTATATTAATGCCAGAAAATGATTTATATAAGCCAATCGAAATTCAAAGTCATATGAGTATGGAAATTTGGGGAGTGGTTACTAGTTCAGTTCATTTCTTATAACATGTATGGATTAGTAGATTGTAATAATTTCTATGTTTCTTGCGAAAGAGTTTTCAATCCATTTTTAAGAAACAAACCGGTTGTTGTATTATCTAACAATGATGGGTGCATTATCGCTAGATCAAATGAAGCTAAAGCTTTGGGAATACCTATGGGTGCCCCATTACACCAGTACAAGAAATTAATAAATCAGAATAAAGTTTTAACATACTCTTCAAATTATACATTGTATGGAGATATGTCATCACGTGTTATGAGTTCGTTAAAATACTTTGTCCCTGACATAGAAATATATTCTATTGATGAAGCTTTTCTTAATTTAGAAAAAATAAATAGCCTAACCTTACTAGATGAAATGATTACAATTAGAACATTGATTTACCAGTGGACGGGAATACCTGTCTCTATTGGAGTAGGACCTACTAAAACGTTAGCAAAGTTAGCAAATAGAATGGCCAAGAAACATTCATCTAATGGCGTTTATTTTTTACCCATATCAAATCATCTAAATAAAATATTAAAAGATATATGTTTAGAAGATATTTGGGGCATATCAAAAGGTTGGGCAAATCGTCTAAAATCCCTAGGG
This sequence comes from uncultured Alphaproteobacteria bacterium, assembly GCA_937142855.1. Taxonomy (GTDB): domain Bacteria; phylum Pseudomonadota; class Alphaproteobacteria; order Puniceispirillales; family Marisalimonadaceae; genus Marisalimonas. Next base: position 21,731 of record CAKZQZ010000009.1, read on the forward strand.
ATTCATACTCCTTTTGAATTACAGCAGTCAGATCCTCGTAAAATAAGAGATTTAATTTCAGTTGTTGGTGAACGTATTGTCTACGAGTTAAGAGGAATACCTTGCCTTAATTTAGAAGTAATAGCTGCAAAAAAGTCAATTACTGTGTCTAGATCTTTTGGCAGTATGACTAATGATAAGAATGATTTAAAGAAAGCATTGGCAAATTATGCAGCAAGGGCTGCCGAGAAGCTCAGGTCACAAAGTAGTTTGTGTGGTGCAATTTCCGTTTTTATTAACACTAATCGTTTTAGCAAAAAAGATTTGCAATATAGTAATAGCTCATCAGTTATTTTGGATGATTTGACAGATAGTACACAAATTATAATTCAAAAAGCATTTAGGTTATTAGAAAATCTTTATCGCCCAAATTATAATTATAAAAAAATCGGGGTTATATTACTCAACATTGAGAAAAGAGGCCAAGATCTTACCAGTGAAAATTATGTTATCCAGGGTAATTTATTTACATATAGCAATATCCTCCACAAAACCAATAATCAATCTGATATTTGTATGAAAATGTTAGATGGTATAAATGCTAAAATGGGAAAAATGACTTTATTTTATGGTTCTCAAGGGATTATGAAACAGCCAAAAAATAAAAAAGAAAAAAATAACTGGCAAATGCGTTCTAATTACAGATCTCCATTTTACACAACGAATTGGAATGATATATTAAAAGTATCGTAGAATAAAATTAAGATTTGTCAGTGTTTTCTGGAAGAGGAATGCAGCTAAACCCTGAAGTCCAAAGTTCTGCACACACCGAACGAGCTTGATTTTCAGCTAACTCTACAAACCTCACGCGCCAAAGGTGTTCTATGGTATTATTCTTATTATTTGATCTAGTAATTTTACTTAAAGATGCAGGTAAATTAGCAAGTTGTTCTGGGACGATATTTCTTGCATTACGTGCAGCTTTATGAGCATTAAGTCTATTCTTGAAAGCTCCTATTTGTATAAACCAATCTTCTTCACTATTATTGGGTGGTAAATTAAGAGTAGGGGGTATATTAAAATTCTTTACAGTTTTTTCTATAATAGAAATTTTAGGACGAGTTAATGGTAGTTCGGATGGTTTTGCTATTCTCACTAAAGGTTTAGAAGGTTTGGTCTTAAAATGTTTATTGAGAAGACTAATCATATGTTTATCACGTGATCTTGCTTTTTTACCACCAAAAACAACGCCAATAATCCTTTGTCCATTCCTTTCTACAGAAGCAACAAGGTTAAATCCAGAAGCATAGGTGTAACCTGTTTTAATACCATCAGTGCCGGAATAACTACCTAATAAATTATTATGATTAGTGTATTTGACACCTTGATAAACAAAATGTTTGGTTTTAAATAATTTAAAAAATTTGGGATGATTACGTCTAATAGCTATTCCTAACGTTGCCATATCTCTTGCAGTAGATAATTGACCTCTGTTAGGTAATCCAGAAGCATTTTTAAAGGTGGTTCTTGTCATACCTAATTGCTTGGCTTTTTTTGTCATTAATTTTGCAAAATTTCTTTCTGACTTTCCTAAGTTTTCTGCAACTACCGTGGCTACGTCATTTGCAGATTTAGTTATTAAAGCCATAATTGCATTTTTCACAGTAATTCTAGATCCTGGAGAAAGATGTAATTTGGATGGAGGTTGTCTTGATGCACGTTTAGATACTTTTAGTTTAGTATTCATAGATATTTTCTTAGACTCCAAAGCATCAAAAATCATATATAAAGTCATGATTTTCGTAAGTGATGCTGGATAATTTCGAGTGTCTGCATTTGTATTATGATAAATTCGTTTAGTATTCTCGTTAATAACAAAAGAAGCATATTTAGCATTTGCTGGAAATCCAAAAACGGTTAAAGCTAAAAAAAATATAGGTAATAAAAACAGCTTTCTTGAAATTGAAGAGTTACTAGCCTTTAATATTCCAAATACAAAGGAATGAGTTGTATTAAAAACATTTTTCAACACAGTTGATATCTCCAACAAAATCATTTTAACAATAATAAATGCTTTCGATTATAGTTAAAATTTATTCAAAAAGCACATTATTTAGATTTTTTTTTTTTATAAATACTATATTTGGTATAGTTTAGATAAGTCTTTAATAAAGTTTATATTTGAAAAAATTATTAATATAAACTTGTTGAACCGGTATGTCGTTCTTATATGATAAGATAAGTAATATTAAGAAAGCTGTAAGTTTGACTATTCAAATAAGAACAAATATTCACCAAATACATCTAATAAAAAAGGTGCTACCATTTGTTATGGCTAAAGACGATGAAGATAAAAAAGATATTGATGGAAACATTAAACTAGCTACTAAGCCAAAAACTAAAACTCCACCTTTATATAGAGTTTTGATGATGAATGATGATTATACACCAATGGAGTTTGTTATTGAAGTACTAGAAAAATTTTTTCAAAAAAACAGAGAAGAAGCCACACAAATTATGCTTCATGTTCATCAACGTGGAGTTGGAGTTTGTGGTATTTATGCATATGATCTAGCGGAAACAAAAGCAATGCAAGTTATGAATTATGCACGTAAACATGAACATCCTTTGCAAGTTCAATTAGAGAAGGAATAAAAATGCTATCTAAATCTTTAGAAGAAACTTTACGACGTGCGATGACTAATGCATCTTCACTAAAACACGAATTTGCAACGTTAGAACATTTATTATTTGCCTTGTTGGAAGATCAGGACGCATTAGAGGTATTAAAAGCTTGTTCCGTAAATGTAAAAACTCTGGAAGATGATATTAATAAATATTTAAAAGAAGATTTAAAAGCCATAGTTACTTCTGATAATGAAGCAGACACACAACCAACAGCTGGTTTTCAGAGAGTTGTTCAAAGAGCAGTTATTCATACTCAATCATCTGGTAGAAATGAAGCAACAGGTGCTAATATTTTAGTTGCTATGTTTTCAGAAAGAGACTGTTATGCAGTATATTTACTTCAAAAACAAGACATGAAGCGTCTTGATGCTGTTAGTTTTATGAGTCATGGGCTGGCAAAAGATCCTAATTATTCAAAGCCAACATCACCTTCAGGTGCTGATAGCACTGCTGAAGACGTAGAAAATAAAAAACCTGAAAAAGCCTTAGATAAATATGCTGTAAATTTAAATGAAAAAGCTGCAGAAGGTAAAATAGATCCTTTAATTGGAAGACAGCTTGAGTTAGATAGAACAATTCAAGTTTTATGTAGACGAACAAAAAATAACCCTTTGTTAGTAGGTGACCCGGGCGTTGGTAAAACAGCCATAGCAGAAGGTCTAGCAGACAGAGTCGTAAAAGGGAACGTTCCTGAAGTTCTTTTGAACTCTGAAATCTATGCTTTAGATATGGGAGCTCTTCTTGCAGGAACCAGGTATAGAGGGGATTTTGAAGAGCGCTTAAAGGCTGTAATGAAAGAAATTGAAGGTAATGAAAATGCAATATTATTCATTGATGAGATACATACTATAATTGGAGCGGGAGCAACAAGTGGTGGAGCTATGGATGCATCAAACCTATTAAAACCAGCGCTACAAAATGGTGGTTTAAAATGTATAGGATCAACCACTTACAAAGAATATAGAGGGTATTTTGATAAGGATAGAGCCTTGGTAAGAAGGTTCCAAAAAATTGATGTTTCTGAACCAAATGTTGATGATACAGTAAAAATTTTAATGGGCTTGAAATCTCGCTATGAAGATCATCATAAAATAAAATTTACGAATATAGCTATAAAAACAGCGGTGGAACTTTCGGCAAGATATATTAATGATAGAAAATTACCTGATAAGGCTATAGACGTAATTGACGAGACTGCTGCAGCTCAGATGTTAAAAACTAAGTCAAAACGAAAACGTGTTATTGGCAAAACAGAAATAGAAGAGACTATTGCACTAATTGCTAGAATACCACCAAGGAATGTTTCAACTGACGATAGAAAGGCTCTTTCAAAATTAGAAGATGACCTTAAACGAATGGTTTACGGCCAAGATAAAGCTGTAACCGAATTAGTCGCCAGTATCAAACTTTCAAGAGCTGGTTTAAGAGAAGGTGAAAAACCTGTAGGCTGTTATTTGTTTTCTGGTCCAACTGGGGTTGGTAAAACAGAAGTTGCTAGACAATTAGCTGAGGCAACAGGCGTAAAACTTGTTAGATTTGACATGTCAGAGTATATGGAAAGGCATACTGTATCAAGGCTCATAGGAGCGCCTCCAGGATATGTAGGATTTGATCAAGGTGGCCTTTTGACTGATGCAATTGATCAAAATCCACACTCTGTCTTATTGTTAGACGAGATAGAGAAAGCTCACCCCGACTTGTTTAATTTACTTTTACAAGTGATGGATCACGGAAAACTAACTGACAATAATGGAAAATCAATCGATTTCAGAAACACTATATTAATTATGACAACGAATGCTGGAGCCCAAGAGCTATCAAAGGCTGCAATCGGTTTTAAGCAAGAAAATAGAGAAGGTGCTGATGGTGAAGCGATTGAAAAACTTTTTGCCCCAGAATTTAGAAATAGACTAGATGCTATTATTCCATTTGGATCTTTGCCTTTAGAAGTTGTTAGAATGGTTGTTGATAAATTCATTATGCAGCTTGAGGCTCAATTATCTGAAAAAGGAGTTTCGGTGTTATTGACTGACAAGTCCAGAGATTGGTTGGCTAGAAAAGGATATGACAAAACTTTCGGTGCCAGACCACTTGCTAGAGTTATTCAAGAACATATTAAAAAACCACTGGCTGAAGAGTTATTATTTGGACGTTTGGTCGATGGTGGTACGGTAAATGTTGATTTATCGAAGGATAAATTAATCCTTAAAACTTTAGGTTTAACAAACAAAGAAAATAAAAAGAAACATTCATCGTCTAAACATAAAGATACACCTGAGCTAACCTAATTAATTTAAAGAATAAGGAGAGTTTTGTTGATTTACAAACTCGATTTGTTTGTCAACTTGCTTTTCTTCTAATTGAACAAATCTCTTTATAGCATCAGAAAATGATTTGTTTTGAATATAGTGTCTGCTGTAAGTTACAGAAGCTAAATAACCCCTTTGTATTTTATGATTACCTTGAGCCCCTGCTTCAACTGTTGTTATTTTGTGATCAATAGCGTATTCAATAGCTTGATAATAACATAATTCGAAATGTAAAAAGGGGATGTCAACTATAGCTCCCCAATTGCGTCCATATAATGTGTTCTCACCAATAAAATTTAGAGCCCCTGCAATAATTTTTTGATTTTGCTTTGCAATGATAAGCAAAATTTTATCTTTCATTGTACTATTTATTAAATGGAAGAAATCTCTGGTTAAATATGCACCTCCCCATTTTTTATCAATTGTTGTTAGATAGAATTCATAAAAAGCATTCCACATTTCAATATTTAGTTGATCGCCGGTTATTTTTTGTATGATTAGGTTATGTTCATTAATTGATCGTCTTTCTTTCTTAATTGATTTTCTCTTTGAACTTTTTAATGTAGATAAAAATTCATCAAATGTATTATAGTTTTTATTATGCCAATGAAACTGGATTCCTTTCCTTTGAATCCAATTGTTTTTATTTAATTTTGAATTTAAATCTTCAGTTATAAAATTAATATGTGCAGAGCTTAAATTATTTTTTTGAACTATAGCTTCAAATGTATTTATTATTAGTTCGAATATTTCTTCATTTTTTGGATGATTAGGGTCAATTAGTATCCTAGGTCCCGTAGCGGGTGTAAATGGAATAGCAGATATTAATTTTGGATAATATTGACCACCAGCATTTTCAAATGCATTAGCCCAAGCATGATCGAAGATATATTCACCATAAGAGTGCATTTTTAAAAAATTAGGACAAGCTCCTATTATTTTATTATTTGTATCTTTAACAATTATATGTTTTGGATGCCAACCGGTTTTTGAAGACACTGATCCTGAAAGTTCTAACGAATTAAGAAAATCAAAAGAGGTAAAAGGGTGATTGAAGAGATTAAGTTTATTCCATTGAGAACGATCAATATCTTTAAGTTTAGATACTAATTCAACTTTCATTCTTAATTTTTAAAAAAAGAATTATTAATTTTCAATTTCAAATATGCCTTCGATCTCAACTGGAACATCGCGGGGAAGTGCAGCAGCTCCAATTGCAAATCTAGCATGCTTTCCTTTATCACCAAAAATATTTACAAACATGTCTGATGCCCCATTTATGATCTTGGGATGGTCAGTAAAGTTTGGAGCAGATGCAACAAACCCTCCTAGTTTAACTACTTTTTTTACCTTATTAAGGTCTCCATTACATGCGGCTTTAAGTTGGCTTAGGATAGCTTTTGCACACGCTTCTGCCATCTTTATACCTACTTCAACTGAAACGTTGTCACCAACTTTCCCTTTTGTGGTTATCTCACCATTTATAAATGGTAATTGCCCTGATATAAATACCAAATTACCCGTAATGACGTATGGGACGTAGCTACCTGCAGGTATACTAGCTTCATCCAATTCAATATTTAATTCGTCTAATTTTTTATTAATATCGTTATTCATCATAAAACCTATATATTATGAACATCCTGATGTGCTACCGCAGGTATTACACTTCATACACGTTCCGTTTCTAACAAGTGTAAAGTTACCACACTCTCCACAAGCTTCACCTTCATAACCTTTTATCTTTGCTTCAATTTCTTGAGACAAACTTGGTCTTGGTGTCTCATTAATAGAAATTGTTGTATCATTCACCACTTCTTGTGTTTTTTCTTCTTTTAATGAAGTTGTTTGAGGCATCATTGTAACATTGCTTGTTCCACCTGATACAACTTTTAATTCTCTCCTGACAAAACCTCTACTAGCTACTTTTTCAGATACAAACTCTTTATTTTCACCTGAACCTGTGGTGCTTGAATCTAAGTCTTCGGGACCAACATGGCCTAGATCATTTCTATCAAGGTATGAGATTGCGAGTTCTCTAAAAATATAATCTAATATAGAAGTAGACATTTTAATAGTGTCATTGCCGGTGACCATTCCTTGTGGTTCAAAGCGTGTAAATGTAAAAGCCTCAACGAATTCTTCTAATGGAACTCCATATTGTAGGCCAATAGATACAGCTATTGCAAAGTTATTCATTAGTGATCTAAATGCAGCTCCTTCTTTATGCATGTCTACAAAAATTTCACCTAGTTTTCCATTTTCATACTCACCAGTTCGTAAGTAAACTTTATGTCCTCCAACTGTAGCTTTTTGAGTATATCCTTTTCGTCTATGAGGTAATTTATCTCTTTCTGCTCTCACAAACCTTTCAACTATTTTTTCAACAACTTCGGTAGTTCGGTTAGTTATATCTTGTTCATTGTTAACGCTGTTTTCTTCTTCACTTATATCATCCTCAAGCAATGCGGAGTTAAGTGGTTGACTGAGTTTTGAACCATCTCTATAAAGAGCGTTTGCTTTAATACCTAATTGCCAAGACAACATGTAGGCATCGCTACAATCTTCTATCGTAGCGTCATTAGGCATATTTATAGTTTTTGAAATAGCTCCAGAGATAAATGATTGGGCAGCTGCCATCATTTTTATGTGGCTATCCACTGATAAAAACCTTTTGCCAATTCTACCACATACATTAGCACAATCAAAAACAGCTAGATGTTCTTTATTAAGATGAGGAGCACCTTCTAAAGTCATTGCTCCACAAACATGAATGTTAGCAACATCTATCTCTTCAGGGCTAAAACCTAAAAACTCTAGCATATTAAAAGAAAAATCATTCATTTGTTCTGAAGATATTCCTAGTTTATTTTTACAAAAATCTTCTCCAAGAGTAAATTGATTAAATACGAATTTTATATCAAATGCCGATGCTAATGAATTCTCAACGAGTTCAATTTCCTTATTTGTGAACCCTTTTGCTATAAGTGCGTTATGACTGATAGCTTGACAGTCTTTTAAGCTACCAGACCCAACTGCATATTTCTGCATATCGTCGATTTGGTCTTTGTCATATCCTAAATGCGCAAGAGCTTCAGGTACAACACGGTTTATAATTTTAAAATAACCACCACCGGCTAATTTTTTGAATTTAACCATAGCAAAATCTGGCTCAATGCCGGTTGTGTCACAGTCCATAACTAAGCCAATTGTTCCTGTTGGAGCAATTACGGTTGCTTGAGCGTTTCTGTACCCATGTTTTTCACCAAGTGAAAGAGCTTTAGCCCAAGCATTTTTTGCTGCAATGATTAAGCTTTGATCTGGACAGTCTTGTCCCATCAGAGGAACTGGGTTTATTGATAAACTCTCAAATCCTCTTGTTTTACCTTCGGATGCCCTTTTATGATTTCGTATAACTTTAAGCATGCTTTGAGCATTTTCTTTATATTTAGGAAAAGGTCCTAACTCTTTTGCAATCTCTGCTGATGTTGCATAAGATATTCCTGTCATAATTGCTGTTAAAGCAGCACATATAGATCTTCCTTGATCACTATCATAAGGAATACCCCAAGACATCAATAACCCACCTATATTAGCATACCCTAACCCGAGTGTTCTATACTCGTAAGATCGTTGAGCTATTTCCTTGGAGGGGAATTGTGCCATCATTACAGAAATTTCGAGAGTTAATGTCCATAATCTAGTTGTATATTCATATGCTTCTATATCAAAAGAAGAGTCTGCTTTTTTAAATTGTAACAAATTAATAGAAGCTAAATTGCAGGCAGTATCATCAATAAACATGTATTCAGAACATGGATTGGATGCATTAATTCTTCCAGCTTCTGGACATGTATGCCATTCATTAATAGTTGTATCATATTGTAATCCTGGGTCGGCACAAGCCCAAGCAGCTTCAGATATTTTTGACCATAGATCAGATGCGTCTAGTGATTTGTGAACCCCACCATCTGTGCGTCTTATAAGATTCCATTTACCTTTTTGAGACACTTTTTCTAAGAATTCATTAGTTACTCTCACAGAGTTATTTGAATTTTGACCAGAAACAGTTAAATAGGCCTCACTATCCCAATCTGTATCATAAGTTTGAAATTCAATTTCTTTAAAACCTTGTCCAGCAAATTGTATAATTCTTTGAATATAATTTTCAGGTATCATAACCGCACGGCAATTTAAGATCGCTTTTTTAAGTTCAGTATTTATTTTTGGGTCAAGTCTTTCTTGGTCATTATAATTGTCTGAATTACAGGCATCCATAACTGAACTTAGGTTTTTTGCAGTTAATTTTGAGCCAGCAACTAATGCAGCTACTTTTTGCTCCTCAACGACTTTCCAGTTTATATATTCTTCAATATCAGGGTGATCTATATCCACAGTAACCATCTTAGCAGCTCTTCTTGTTGTTCCACCTGATTTTATAGCACCTGCCGCTCTATCACCAATCCTTAAAAAACTCATCATGCCAGAGGACCTACCTCCACCAGACAATCCTTCTGTACTACCTCTTAACTTAGAAAAATTAGACCCTGTTCCTGATCCATATTTGAATAATCTAGCCTCTCTTACCCAGAGATCCATTATTCCACCCTCATTAACAAGGTCATCCTTTACGGATTGGATAAAGCATGCATGTGGTTGTGGGTGTTCGTATGATGATTTTGACTGAACTAATTTTTTAGTTTTGAAATCTACATAATAATGACCTTGACTAGGGCCATCAATTCCATATGCCCAGTGCAATCCTGTGTTAAACCATTGAGGAGAATTAGGTGCGCACATTTGAGCTGCAAGCATAAACCTCATTTCATCATAATATATTCTTGCGTCATTTTCAGTAGTAAAGTAGTTGCCTTTCCAACCCCAATAAGTCCATGTACCTGCTAATCTATTAAAGACTTGTTTAGCTGATTCCTCTCCTTTAAAACGCTCATTTTCAGGAAGTTCATTAAGTTTTTTTATGTCAGGCTCAGAACGATATAACCAGGCAGGTATATTTTCTTCTTTTACTTTTTTTACAAAAACAGGAACACCAGCCTTTCGAAAATATTTTTGGGCTATTATATCCGCTGCAACTTGTGAGTAGTTAGCTGGAACCTCAATGTTTGGTGCACTGAAAACAATTGTACCGTCTGGGTTTTTAATTTCGCTAGTTGTTGTTTTAAACTCTAAGCCCGCATAAGCGTCATTTCCTTTTTTGGTAAATTGTCTCTCAAATTTCATCTTAATCCTCTTTTTAATAAACGGGCAAAAATTTTACTAAAATCCAGAAAATATTAATAGTTTATAAATCTAAATCTGTGGATAAGTTGTATAGATTTTGTTTTCTAAAAAAATATTCTAAATATAAATCTTTGTTTTTCCTAAATTTAATACGTTATTGTTTTAATATTTTGTATTACCTTTAGTTGTGGATAAACACAATATGTGGTAATTACGAACATATAAACTACATGATTTAGTGGTCACTAGTAAAGACTATAATTTATTTTTTTTTCTTTTTTTTTTAACTGTCTAATTTTACTTCATTTTTTGATATTGAATGCAAATCTATAATCTATAAAGTGACATTGAAGATTTATTATTTTTTCTATTAAGGTATAATCAGTGAAAATAATAAGATTAGGAAACCACTCATGAGATACAGTCCAATAGAAATATTAATGGGAGCCATGGTTCTTGTAGTAGCAATTGGTTTTTTAATTTTAGGTATGCAGTCAATAAATAACAATCAAAAGGATGGATACAATATATCTCTAATATTTGGATCAACGTCAGGTTTGAAAAATGGAGATGACGTTAAAATTTCAGGAATTAATGTGGGTAAAATAACTAAATTAGATCTTGATTTAGAAGATTATAATGCAAGTGTCAAAGTAAAGCTATTTGATAGTATAAAAATTCCAGATGATTCGTCTGCTCGAATTACATCATCATCTTTATTAGGAGGTAATTATATAGATATTGTTCCTGGCTCTTCAGAAACTTTTTTAAGTCCCAATGATGTTATATATGACACTAGTGATTCAGTAAGCTTTATGGATATGCTAGGCAAAATAGTATTTTCAGGAAATAAAGAATGATCTTGTTTTGCATTCTATGATTATGCCATGTTACGATTAAAGGTAATTCTCAGTTTATTATTCATAATTTCCCCTAATATTTTGTTCGGTTCTCAATGGATTGAAGGCAATAGGGTTGTCATACAAGGTTTGGATAAAATTACTGCTAGGATAAAAACCTTTGAAGTAGATGTTGGTAAGAGTGAAAGCTTTGGAGTTTTAGATATTTTTGTTGAGAGATGTGTATATTCAAAGCCAATTTTCAAGCCTGAATCTTTAGCATTAATAAAGATAAAAGATAACTCAGACAGACTATCTGAGGTAGAATTTAGAGGTTGGATGTTTGCTTCAAGCCCGGCACTTAATGCCTTAGAAAATCCTGTTTATGATATATCAGTTCTGGCTTGTAAAAATTCAGTTAAGCAATCAAAAAAATCTTCATCAGTTGAACCTATTGAATAAATATTTGCGTTTATGCCAATGGCTTTATCTAGTTTTTTCTTAAAATCAGTCTTTGTTATCTGGTAAGCACCAAATTGGATTAAATGATCGTTTAGAAATTGAACATCTAGTAATCTAAATCTAGTTTTCCATAATCTTGCAACCAAATTTAATAACGCAATCTTACTCCCATTAGAAACAGAACTAAACATGGATTCAGCAAAAAAAACTCCACCAATAGCTACGCCATAAACTCCGCCAACTAGTTTGTTTTCTCTCCAGCATTCTATAGAGTGAACATAATTTTGTTTGTTAAGTTGAATAAATAAAGTTTCAATTTCTTTATTTATCCAAGTATCTTTTCTGTTAATTATTGCGCATGATCTAATAACTTCCGGAAATGCATTATTCATGGTTATTTTAAAAGGCCTTTTTCTTACAAAACGTAAAAGGCTTTTTGAAATATGAAATTTCTTAATTGGAATAATGCCTCTGTGCTCTGGATTAACAAAATATATTTTGTTGTTATTTCTACTGTCAGACATCGGAAAGATGCCTAGCATATATGTTTGAATTAGCTGTTCTGGGGTTAGTTTTATGTTAGATTCTTTTGTCAAATTTATTTTTAAAAATTCTAATTAATTTCTATTTAGTAATTTTGTTTCCAACCATCTAATGTCATATGTCCCTTTTTGCATAACTTCAGTGTCTAAAATCTGTTTATGTAAGTCTATTGTAGTAGAAATTGGTTCAATTACTATTTCTTTTAATGCTTGTTTAAGTCTTAACAAGCATTGATCACGGTCATTTCCATGAACAATAAGTTTAGCAATTAGGCTATCATAGTAAGGAGGAACTTTGTAACCAGAATAAATACAAGATTCAATCCGTACACCTAATCCACCTGGTGAGTGAAATTGTGTGATTGTACCAGGAGAGGGAATAAATGTTTGAGGATCTTCAGCATTTATTCGGCATTCAATGGCATGACCCTTAAATTGAACGTCTTTTTGTTGAAACGATAATGGGTAGCCTGCAGCAATCCTTATTTGTTCTCTTACTAAATCTATACCTGTAATAGCTTCAGTTATTGGATGTTCAACTTGTAACCTTGTATTCATTTCAATAAAGAAGAATTGATTACCTTCATATAAAAACTCAATAGTACCTAAGCCTAGATAACCCATTTTTGAGACAGCTTTTGACGCAATTTCTCCAATAATATTTCTTGTTTTATCATCAATTACTGGTGAAGGAGCTTCTTCAATCACTTTTTGATGTCTTCTTTGAATTGAGCATTCTCTTTCACCAAGATGCACGGTATTACCAAATTTATCCGCTATGATTTGTACCTCAATATGTCTTGGTTTTTGAAGGTATCTTTCTATATAAACTCTATCGTCACCAAAAGCTGCTTTTGCTTCGCTTTTAGCGGAGGTAAATGCAGATTCAAGTTCTTCTTCATTGAGAGCAACTTTCATACCTCTACCACCACCACCAGAAGCCGCTTTTATTAATAACGGATAACCAACTTTTTTTGCTTCTTGAAGTGCGGTTTCAAAGTTTATTATGTCTGTTTTTGAACCAGGGACGAGAGGTATACCTAATTTTTGCGCCGTTATTTTTGCTTCTATTTTATCGCCCATACATCTAATATGTTCTGGCTTAGGACCAATAAAAACAATATTATGGGCTTCTACTATTTCTGCAAAATCTGCGTTTTCAGATAAAAAACCAACACCCGGATGTATAGCTTCTGCTCCGACTAATTGTGCAGCAGTTATAATAGCCGGTATGTTTAAATATGATTTAGAAGATGGAGCCGGACCTATACAAACACTCTCGTCAGCTAACCTTACGTGTATGGCTTCGCTGTCAGCCGTAGAGTGGATTGCAACAGTTTTAATATTCAACTCCTTGCAAGCCCTTAGAACTCTTAAGGCAACATCACCACGGTTTGCTATTAAAATCTTTGAAAACATTAAAAATTCATCATTCTATGATAACTAACAATTCATTAAACTCAACTGGTTGGCTATCTTCAAATCCAATAAAAACAATTTTCCCTGATTTATGTGCAGTTATTGTGTTCATTACTTTCATAGCTTCAATAATAAGAAGAGTATCCCCTTTTGATACAGAGCTATTTAATTTAATAAAAGTTTCTTTGCCAGGCTCTGGTGATGAGTAAGCTGTGCCTACCATTGGCGAGTTAACAGCTCCAGGGTGCTCATTAGTGAATTTTGTGGGTTCATTATCTTTTTTAGGTAAGACATCAATTGCTTGTTTTTCTATCTTTTGTATTATTTGATTTTCTGGTTTTTCTTGTAATAAACTTCTACTTACAATTTTAATCTTTAAACCATCAGCCTCATATTCTAATTCAGAAAGTTTATCTTTATTAACAATATCTACGAATGTTTGAACTAGATCTACGTTTTCTTTATTTATATTATTTTTTTTCATAGCGTTTACCTATATACCTAGTCGTCAATTAAATTGTGCATTGCTTCTATTGCTAATAAATACGAATTGACGCCTAAACCAGCGATTATTCCATTAGCAACTGGAGAAATAAATGATTTGTGACGGAAACTTTCTCTAGCATAAACATTAGTTATATGTATTTCAATTTTAGGTCCATTGAACATCTTTAAGGCATCCAAAACGCCTATTGAAGTATGAGTTAACGCTCCTGCGTTAATAATTATTCCAACCCCATCACCAATAGCTTTATGTATTTCATCAATTAAATAACCTTCTATATTAGATTGAAAGAAATCTAATTCAAAACCGTGAACTTTACATTTTTCTATACAAAGCATCTTTATGTCATCTAAGGATGTCTTACCATATTTTTCAGGTTCTCTTTTACCAAGCAGATTTAAGTTTGGTCCATTAATAATATATAATTTTTTTTGCAAAGTTTTTCTCCTTCAGATTTTTATAATCTAAAATTGACTATTTTTGAGAGTTTTTTCAATTAACTTTCACGAACTTTTTTTATAATTTCTTTTAGATTTTCCTTTGTTAATGCCCCTGGATAAACAACGTTTCCAATAATAAATGCAGGTGTACCATTCAAATTCAAGAGTTTTGCAATTTCACGGTTTTTATTTAATCGTTTTGAAATATCAGAGCTATTCATGTCAATTTTAAGTTTTTCAATATTTAATCCAATTTCGTTTGCTGTCTTGAAAACTTTTTCATTATCAACTTTACCTCTAATTTTCATAAGAGAAAGGTGAAATTTATTATAGAGGTTTTGTTTTTCAGAAGCTAGAGCTGCAACAGCTGCTGTATAAGATTCTTGAGATAAAATTGGGAATTCAACAAAAACAACGTTTATTCTCTTATCTTCTGAAATAGTTTCCATAATCGTTTTAACAACTGATTTACAATATCCACAATTATAGTCAAAAAATTCATAAATCGTAATATCTGCATTTTTTTGAAAAATACCTGGATTTTTAAATGACTTAAGAGACTGAATAGCCTTTTTCTTTTTTTCTAATTCAGTATTTTTTTTATAATTATCTAAAACAGACCTTAATAATTGAGGGTTTTTTATAAGAAAATTTTCTATGATTTTTTCTATATTTTCTTGGCTCATTTGATTTGCATGAGAAGGTAATGCAAACATAAATAAAATACTAAAAATAGATAGTGTATTTAAAATAATTTTTTTCATAATATATCATTAGAACTTTATCTTGTCTTTATTCTAGACAGAATGTCCAAACCTCTCAGTTTATAAGAATTTGTTATAGTTTTTTGTTTGAGAGCTAAATCTACATACTTTTTAGCTTTAATAAAGTTTTTTTTAAGTAAGGATTCTTCAGCCAATGCAATATAAGTAATTCCTTTTTGACCTAATTTACCTGATGATTTGGCTAATAATCTCCATAGTAGTTTCCATTTTGGACTATTGTGAAGCATTTGTTCTAAGATTTGTATTGATTCCTCTAAATCTTGGGCTTTATTTGTTTGTAAATAAGATTTTACTAGAGAAAATTTAATTAAATCATCAGCGTATATATACTTTTCATTAAGGTTGTTTAAGGCTTTTTTATACTCTCTTATAGACTTGTTATAGCTACCTTTAGAAAAGTAAATATCACCAGCTAGTTCATAGTAGAAAGGATAATCAGGATATTTATTCTGTAATACTTTTAATGTATCAATAGCTGGTTCATATTCACCAGTTTTTTTATATGCTATAATGCGAGAATAATTAGCAAAGAAGATATTATTATTATTATCTTTTTTATTTAAGATCTCAAAGGGATCACTTCCATAAGCTCTGATCTTATTTTTTATATAATCCAGTGAAATATTAAAATTATTTATGTATATATCCTCATTGTTTTTATTAGAAATGTAATTACTAGATTTATATTTTTTTAACTGCTCCAATCTTTGTTTGGAAAATGGATGTGATCTATAATATCCTACGACAGAATTATTTGTAGAAACCTCACGTTGACTTAACCTTAATAATAAGTTTTCCAGACCTGTTAATGATATTTTTTTTTTTCTAAAAGTATCTAATGCATATTTGTCAGCTTGCTGTTCTTGAATGCGTGAAAATTGAAAAGCTGATTTGATCGCAATATCTTGGGTTCCTAAAATTAAACCAAGGGCGGAATTTGAATCTAATTTTCCACCTGCAGATAGAGCTATACCAGCAATAGTAGCAAATTTTGAGTATTTGGATAAATTAGATGTGTTTATAGATCTAGAAGAATTATGGTTTAAAATTAAATGCCCGATTTCATGGGCTAAAACACCTTGAATTTCATTTATAGATTTTGACTTATTAATTAAACCGGTATTAATAAAGATTTTATTCGATCCAGTTACAAATGCATTGTATTCATTATTGGAAATTAAAACTGGTTGGAAAGGTTGAGTATTTCTAAAATAGCCATCGCTGACAGTCAATATTACTTTATATAAGAAATATTCAATTTCTGCGTCTCTAATAATTATATTTTTTTGAGCAGAGTAAGCATTACATGAAAAAATTACTAAAAGAATGGAAATTATTAATTTTATTTTGACCACCAACCTTTTTTCTTAGGTTTTTCTTTTGTTACTTTGTCCTCAATTGTAACAACTTCAATAGGAGCAGATGACTTTATTTCCCTAACCTCAAGATTATCATTTTTTTCTTTAGCGCTACTATTTTTTTCTATGACTTGTAATTCTTCTTCATCTTTATTAATTTTTTTAGACTTTTTAACCTTCTTGATTGTTTTCTTCTCTGTTTTAGTTTTTACAGGCTTGTCTATTTCTTTATTGATATCGTTTTTTTCATTTTTGGTATCTTTGTTTTTGTTATCATCATTCATACTTAGCTCATGATCACTTTTAATAACAGCCTCAGAGCTTTGATGTGATGTATTTTCTATATCTGAATTTCTTCTTCTTTTTGTTGATTTCTTATTTCTTCTTCTTTTGTTTTGTTTTTCATCGTTTTCGAGATTATTATTCTGAGATTTTTCTTGAGGTTGTGATTGAGGTGCTTGTCTAGGGGTAGATTTTTTAATAGCTTCTATCTTTTTTAAAGGAGGAATTATTGTATTATCATTGATGAAATCTATTATAATTTTATATCTACTTTCAATCTCATTTAGTTGAGATCTTTTTTTGTTTAAAATATGTAAAACAATATCTGAGTGAGCAGAAACCTTGACTTCAATAACATCATCAGATGCTCCTTCCTCTTCAATCCCTCTTAGCACTTGAACAGCACTTACTTCTATAGATTGAACCCTTCCAGATCCAGCACAATGAGGACATAATTCAGAGGAGTTTTCTACTATAGAAGGTCTAAGACGCTGACGAGATAGTTCCAGTAAACCAAAACTACTAATTTCTCCAATTTGAATTCTTGCCCTATCCTTTTTCATTGATTCTTTCAATTTTTTTTCAACATTGATACGATTTTTGTTTTCTTCCATATCAATAAAATCAATGACAATGAGCCCTGAAAGATCTCTTAACCTAGCTTGTCTTGCAAATTCTTCTGCAGCCTCTAAATTATTCTTTAATGCCGTGTCCTCTATAGTTCTTTCTCTTGTTGATCTTCCAGAGTTCACGTCTACTGCAACCAAAGCCTCAGTTTGATCTATAATAATGTAGCCACCAGATTTTAATGTGACTTTGGGATTAAAAATATCTTGTAATTGTGTATCTAGATTATATTTCTGAAATAAATGATTTTTATCATCTAAGTATTGTTGAACTTTTTTAGCATGGCTAGGCATAAGCGCTTTCATATAATTT
Organism: uncultured Alphaproteobacteria bacterium; assembly: GCA_937142855.1. Taxonomy (GTDB): domain Bacteria; phylum Pseudomonadota; class Alphaproteobacteria; order Puniceispirillales; family Marisalimonadaceae; genus Marisalimonas. Next base: position 39,519 of record CAKZQZ010000009.1, read on the forward strand.
TTGCATACCTTGTAGGCTTCACTGCCTTCAACTAGAACTTCGTCAATATCACTATGATATAAATCTCTAATAGCTCTTTTAACTAAAGAACCTTCTTCATGAATTAGAAAAGGTGCATTCGATTCTAATGTCAGTTTTTTAACGTTTTCCCAAATAGTCATTGAGTTAAGGTAGTCTCTTTTTATTTCAGTTTTAGTTCTTTTAGAACCAGCTGTCCTTACAATCACAGCCATTCCTTGTGATACATCTAGATCATCAACTACCTTTTTTAATCTTTTTCTATCAGTAATATTGGCAATTTTTCTACTAACTCCGCCACCTCTAGGAGTATTAGGCATAAGGACACAATATCTGCCAGCAATTGAAATATAGGTAGATAGTGCAGCACCTTTTGATCCACGCTCTTCTTTAACGACTTGAACTAATAAAATTTGACGCCTTGCTATAACTTCTTGTATTTTATAGTTTCTGTAGAGATTCCTCTTGATTTTCTTAAATGCTTCTTCATTAAAATCATCAATATTATCTTCATTAATATCTTCATTTGGAATTAACTCTTCATCAGTTTTAGCTGAAGCTTCGGCAAGTAATTTATTTTTATCTTCAATAGGTATTCGGTAATAGTCTGGGTGAATTTCACTAAAAGCCAAAAACCCTTGCCTGTTTCCTCCATACTCTACAAAGGCAGCTTGAAGGCTAGGCTCAACTCTAGTGACTCTCGCTAAATAAATATTACCTTTAAGTTGTCTTCTGGAATGGACCTCATACTCAAAATCATCAATAAGATTATTAGTGGTAGAGATAACTCTTGTTTCTTCGGATTGTCTTGCATCTATTAGTAATCTTTTGCTCATTCTTCATCTCCAAAAAAGTTAGTTTTCAAACAACTTTGAAAACATATTTTTTATGAATGAGTCTTTAAAAATTAATTTGATTTTAGTTCTAATAATAGAACTAAACTATTAAATTTGATAATTATATTTATTACACTTAAAATATTTACGTTCGATTAAAATAATTAAACTATTACAACTTTCCTAAAACTAAAATTACCAGTATTTAATATTAACTCATTCCAAAAATTCTTTAGCATTTTATATGCTCAAATAATTTGTTTGGTAGAGCTTTTCCTAGTATAATTTCTATCAAACAAAATTAAATTCCTTTAACAGTTATATATTGTTAATGAAACCAAGACAAACTTTATTTTGTATTGTATCAGATGTTAAATATATTTAGATATAAGTTGGAATTGTGCTTAGACTAAAGAAAAATTTTATTTACTTACTCAGCCATTTTATTTTTTGTTTACTTATTTTTTCATATTTGAATCCAGCTTACTCGAAAGAATTAAATAAAAAAATAACCGTTTCCAATACTAATGATACTAAATGTGAAATTAACTTGGATATTATAAATTGTTTTAATTATAATATTGATAATGATTTAAAGGTTAGATTATTTGAAGATCCATACAGAATTCGTATAGATTTTGACGATTATATAACTTTTACCAAAAATTCATTTCAAAATAATTTAATTAGAGAAATTCGGTATAGTCATCAAAATATAAAGGGTTCTAGATTAGTTTTAGATATGTCTAAACCTGGAATTATAACCGATATAATTTATGAAAAACATATTAATGGAATTAATAATTTAAAAATAAAAATAAAAAAAACTACTGCCGCTAAATTTGCTATTGCTAAGTACATAATTAAAAATAATAACGGTAATTTAGAATCATTAAATGCTAATATAATAATATCAAAACAACAAAAAAAAATAAGTCCAGAAAGCCAGATTTTACCACAAGAAAAACCAATTATTTTTAACAAAAATAAATCTTACAAAAAATATATAGTTTTTATTGATCCAGGTCATGGTGGAAAAGATCCTGGGGCAATAGGGCAATTAGGAACGCGTGAAAAGGATATCACTCTTAAAACCTCTATCTTATTAGCTAAAAAATTAAGAAATATTAGGACAATAACCCCAATATTATCTCGTAATAAAGACATTTATTTACCATTAAGACAAAGAACAAAATTAGCAAAAAAAAATAATGCTGATATTTTTATTTCCATACACGCAGACTCAAGTAGAAATAGAAAAGCAAAAGGGCTTTCCGTTTTCAGCCTTTCAAACAAGGCTTCAGATAAAGAAGCTGAGATGCTAGCTAAAAGAGAAAACAATGTAGATAATATACTTGGTAATAAAAACGTTATAAATGATCCATTAATTTATGGATCTTTAATTAAAATGTTTCAAAGAGAAGCTATGAATGAAAGCTCATTTTTAGCGAGAAAAATTTTGATGAATTTGGAAAAAACTAAACTGACTGTGAATAGAGGTCATAGATTTGCTGGCTTTGCTGTATTAAAATCATATGATATTCCCTCAATACTTCTAGAAATAGGTTTTTTATCTAACAAAAGCGAAGAAAAAAGACTTTTGAATAGACATTATCTTAATGAATTAACAGATGGTTTAACCAATGCAATCGAAGATTATTTCAAGAGTTTTAAATAAAAAATGTCCTAAAATTGTCTAATTTATATTTTAATATTAAAAAATGAAATTTCTAGCCTACTTAATGACATCAATGTTTCTAATAGTTTTATCTGGAATATTGGTTTTTTTTTATATTTTATGGTTCTATGGAAAAGATTTGCCTGATTATCAGGAACTGTCAAAATATAACCCTAAAGTAGTCACAAGAATTCATGCAGGAAATGGTGCTTTATTAGCAGAGTATGCGACCGAAAAGAGAATTTTTGTCCCTGTAAATGTAATTCCCAAAAAATTAATTAATGCATTTATTTCTGCTGAGGATAAAGATTTTTATGAGCATTTTGGTTTAGATTTAAAAGCTACTTTAAGGGCAGTGATAACAAACATAAAAAATATAGGCTCACAGAAAAGGCTCATAGGCGCTTCTACTATAACTCAACAAGTAGCAAAAAACTTTTTATTAACCTCTGAGGTTTCTTTTGAAAGAAAAATTAAAGAAGCAATACTTTCAATTCGGATAGAAAGAGCTTTTTCAAAAAATCAAATACTCGAATTATATTTAAATGAGATTTATTTAGGTTTTGGATCTTATGGTGTGGCAGCTGCTGCGTTAAATTATTTTGATAAAAGTTTAGACAATCTTGATCTTGCAGAAGTTGCTTTTCTTGCTGCTTTGCCAAAAGCTCCTAATAATTATCATCCAATAAAAAAATATAACAAAGCTCTTGAAAGAAGAAATTGGGTTTTGTCCCAAATGAAAAAAAATGGTTTCATTGACAATAATATTCAAGAAAGGGAGAGTTTGAAGCCCTTAAATATTCGTAATTCGAGTGGCATTGATAAAGGCTATGCCCCTTATTTTACCGAAGAAGTTAGACGGCTGCTTGTGCAGAACAAACAAATTGGTCTAAAAATATATACTAATGGCTACTCAGTTAGAACAACCCTTGACCCGAAAATGCAATTCTACGCTGATAATGCTTTAATTAGTGGCTTAGAAAATTTAGATACAAGACAGGGCTGGAGAGGGCCAATTCATAATCTAGATTTATCAATACTTCCTAAAAATCAAATTGTTCAATATCTAAAACAAAATCAAACACAATTACCTTTTGGAAGAAAAATTGTGGTTGTAAAAGAAGTACAAAAAAATTCTATAAAAGTTTTACTAGTTGATGGTCAGGTTAAAACAATAGATTTTAAAAATGCTTCTTGGGTAAGACCACAGAATATTCAAAAGGACAAAAATAATAAATTAAATTTTTTTACAGCTCCTAAGTATAAAAATTTTAACCAATTTTTAAATGTAGGCGATGTGATAGTTATTAAACAAAACTTTTCTAAAGAAGGTGAGTTTTATTCGTTATCACAAATACCTAACGTAAACGGTGCTATTGTCGTTCTTGATCCAAATAATGGTAGAGTTTTGGCAATGAGTGGTGGATACAATTTTGAAAATAGTAAATATAACAGAGCAACACAAGCTAAGCGCCAACCAGGATCTGCATTTAAACCTTTTGTTTACCTTGCTGGCCTTGAAAGATTTTACAAGCCAACCGAACTAATTCTTGATGCTGCGTTAGCTTATGAGCAGTGCTCTGGTTGTCCAAAATGGAAACCTGCCAATTACACTAAGAAGTTTTACGGTCCAAGTCCAATAAGGCTTGGTATAGAAAAATCTAGAAATCTAATGACAGCAAGGCTGGCTATTAAACTCATTGAAGAAGAAGAACTAGTCAAAGAGTACATGGATCAAGGTTACTCAAATTCATTAATTGCTGAGAATATGAACAAAAGCATAAATTTTGTAAATTACTTAGTAAAAGATATTACTAACAGGCAAAAAAATAAAAAACTATTAAATCAAAAATTCATCAATGACTTTTCGATTAAACATAATATTAATGAGGATGACTTAATTAAATACATAAATCAAAAGTTAACAATTGATGAAATAGTTACCTTAACAAATATAGAGAGGAAAGAGGTCAGCAAGCTAATTTTATCCTTAACTCCTAAAAATATAATTCAAGACTATGCGTTAAGGTTTGGTATTAGTAAAAATCTTCCTCCATTCTTATCTATGTCTCTTGGTGCAGGAGAAACTGATCTATTAAGCTTAACTAATGCTTACGGCATGATTGTTAATGGAGGAAAGAAAATATTACCCACCCTGATTGACCGTGTTCAAGATAGAAGGGGAAGGACTATCTTCAAACATGATGAACGTAACTGTAAAGATTGTAACGGAAGTAAAATTAAAGTTAATGAACTTCCTAAGTTAGCAATGAAGGATGAAAGAGAGAAAATTGTTTCAGCTGGTTCTGCTTACCAGATGGTATCAATGCTTAAAGGAGCAGTAGATAGGGGTACTGGAATAATAATAAAATCACTTGGAAAAAACTTAGCTGGGAAAACTGGTACCACAAATTCAAACACAGATGCATGGTTTATTGGGTTTTCGAGTGACTTAGTTGTAGGCGTTTATGTGGGGTTTGATAACCCAAAACCCCTTGGTTTGAAGGAAACAGGCAGCTCAGTAGCCGCACCTATTTTCAAAGATTTTATGAGTAAAGCACTTGAAAATATGCCTGACATACCTTTTAGAAGACCTCCAGGAATTAAACTGATTTCAGTCGATTTAAACTCTGGTACTCAAGCCAATGTGAAAAACAAATCGAGTATTTTGGAGGCTTTTAAAACTGGTCAAAAACCTAATATTAGCTATGATATTAATAATAGTGGTTTTGGAAGCTCAAAAAAAACAATCAAGAACTTGTCCCCTCTATATTAAATTATTGGATAATTAAAAATGCAGTCTGAAATTCAATTAAAATTTAATGAGATAGATAGTATCATAAAAACACTGAAAAAACATTTGAATTGGGACACTTCTATAAACCGAATTATTGAATTAAATCAACTAATTGAAAAACCAGATTTTTGGAATGATGCTTCAAAAGCTCAATCAATAATGAGGGATAAAACAAATCTTGAAAAAACAATTGAAAGCATAAAAAATATTGAAAATGAAAAAATTAACTTGTTTGAACTTATAGGTTTAGCAGAGGAAGAAAATGATAAATCTTTTTTAAATGAAACTATTTTGAACATAGATAGTCTTGTAGTTAAATGCGAAAAACTTCAAATTGAAAGTTTGTTATCTGGAGAAGCTGATTCAAATAATGCATATCTTGAAATACATGCAGGAGCAGGAGGTACAGAAGCTCAAGATTGGGCGTTAATGTTACAAAGAATGTATTTAAGATGGGCTGAAAAAAAAGGTTTTAAATTGTCTTATGTTGAAGAAAGCTCTGGAGATGAGGCTGGTATAAAATCTTGTACTTTATTATTAGAAGGTTTTAATGCTTATGGATGGAGCAAATCTGAGTCAGGAGTACATAGATTAGTTCGTATTTCTCCATTTGACTCTTCTTCTAGGAGGCATACAAGCTTTGCCTCAATATGGGTTTTCCCACAAATAAGTGATGAGATAGATATTGAAATAGAGGATAAAGATTTAAGAATTGATACATATCGTGCGTCTGGTGCAGGAGGGCAGCATGTTAATAAGACAGATTCCGCAATAAGGATAACTCATATACCTACAAATACTGTTGTTCAATGCCAAAATGATAGATCTCAGCATAGAAATAGAGCTCAAGCTATGTCTATGCTTAAAGCAAAATTATACGAAATTGAACTTAAAAAAAGAGAAGAAAAAAACACTCAAAATGCAAATGAAAAAGGAGAAATAGGTTGGGGTAGTCAAATAAGATCTTACGTGTTACATCCCTACCAAATGGTCAAGGACCTTCGTACAAATGTTGAAGTTGGAAATACCCAATCTGTATTAGACGGAAATATTGATTTATTTATAGAGTCTGCACTAGCTCTTAAAGTTGGAATGAAAAGGTAAATTAAGAATTATTTAAATCTTTTACAGCTTGTAACACTTCATCTGCATGTCCTGGAACCTTAACTTTCTCCCAAACCTTTTTAATAGTCCCTTTTTCATCACATAAAAAAGTAGATCTCTGTATACCCATGTATTTTTTTCCATACATTGATTTTTCTACCCAAACTCCAAATTGTTCACAAATATTATTCTCAAAATCAGCACCAAGTTGGCAGGTGAGATTATATTTTTCTCTAAATTTAGACTGTTTTTTGGGATTATCTTTTGAAATACCAATAACTACACAATTTAATTTATCAAAATCTCTTTGCAAATTTGTAAAAGCAATAGATTCAGCGGTACATCCTGAAGTATCTGCTCTAGGAAAAAAGAATATGACTATTTTTTTGCCAAGATAATCTGGCACTTTAAAAGGATCTTTGTCAGTTAAAATTTCAAAATTTGGAATTTGATCATTAATTTGCAACATTTTAGTTCTCTAAAAATTAGTATTTATTTACTTATTAGTCTATATTAATTCATCATAATATATCAACAAAGTTTGTTAGATTTATTTAGCGAAGAGCATAAATGTTAAAAAAAACTCTTATATCATTTTTTATTTTCATTTCTTTAGCTCTGGTTTCCTTGTCAATAATATTTGTCTATTCTGAACAATCTAGAAATTTTATTATAAGTAAATTAAATATCACGCATTTTATTAATAAAAAACTTGAAAACTACCTTTCAAACAAAATTAATAATGATGACATTGCAATACAAATTGAAAACATAGAATTCTTAAAGCCTAAATTGCCTAACATTATACATTTAAGGCTAAATAATATTGATATAAATTCAATTACAAATAACAGCAAGTCAGAAATAGGGTTTGTTGAGATAGGATTTAATTACAAGAGCCTTATTAAAAATATATTTAGTGATGATGGTATTTACTTTGACAACCTCAATTTCAAAAATTTAACTTTAAACGCCCAATTTCAAAAAGATAAGATAACACTTGGTCCTTTAATCAAAATTTTTTCGGTAGTTAATCAAAATGGTGTAAATAAAAATAAATCGATTGCTAATATTTTAGAAAAAGAAATTACTGTTGGCAACATTCAACTAAAAATTAGTGATAACAGAAACCCAATTAAAGAATTAATTTATGTAGTCAATTGTCAAAATGTTTTTATTTCAAGGTACATAGACAAAGAACGTAAATTAAATATGCAATGCCAAGAAAAAAATAAGTTAGAGTTTTCTCTAAACGCTATTTTCAAAAAAGACTCCAATTTTTTTATAGGAAAAATTAACAATTTTAATCCTGAAAAAATTTTAGATAAAGAAATAATAAATTCTTTAAATTTTTTTAATCAAAAAATTTCAATTAATTTAAATGGGAATTATAGCTTTTTTACTGATAAGAATTTTAAATTAAGTAATGTAAATTATTCATCTAAAAACTCTAATTTAATTTTAAATGAAAAATTCAATGGAAAGCTATTAAGTAATAATTTTGATGGAAATTTTTCCTGGAATTCAAAAGATAATATTTTAAAGTTTGATGAAATTTTTATTAATAATAAATTACTTAGTTCTGGAGAAATTGATCTCAAAGAAAAAGTAGGATTTGTAAATGTTAGCGCACAAAAACTATCAATCAAAAATGTTAAAACACATTTAAAAAATCATCAAAATTTTTATAACCAATTTATAAACTTAGACTTTTATGAAAGTTACAATGAAAAGTTCAGAGCTGGTAGTTTAAATGATATAAATCTCAATTTAGAATATGATTTCAAACAAAAATTCAATTTAAAAAAATTATCCGCAGAGTTAAAATTTAGTAACAGTAGATTTGCGGATAGTAATAAAATTTTTAAAAACATTTTTGCAACTGTTTCAGGTAGTAGCTCATTTAATCTTAAATTCAAGGGTAATAAAATTGATGTTAATGAAAGTAAAATATCATCAGATATAGTTGTGTCTAATGGAGGAGTATCGTTTAAAGAATACGTATCTCAGTTTAAATTTGAAAGTGGATTGATAAAAGCTAATTTTGATAAAGGAATTAATAATATATCTGAGATTAAATTACATAATAAAAATAATATTAGTTATTTTTTAAACGATATAAGTTTTAAAAATCAAAATTATAAAATATCTAAAGCTGCTTTATTCAAAAATAAAAATATAAAATATATATTTGAAGATACCGAGATCGATAAATTTAATAAAATCAGGGCCAAAGTTAAGATAAAAAATAATGAAGAAATATCAAATTATCTAAAAGACAAACTAAATATAGAATTAGTAGGGAATGCAACTAGTAATGTAACGGTTGAAGGTGACTTAAATACTTTTGACTTTACTTTAAATCTTAAATCAAATCTAAAAAATTCATTTTTTAATATAAGTTCTTTTAGTCTGGAAAAACAAATAGGTACTTCCTCATCCATACAAACCGAAATAATTTATAAAAACAGTGAATTAAAGTTCTTAAGAAATATAGATTTAGAAATAGAAAGAAATAAATTTAAAATTGGGAGGGTTGATTTAAATAATAATCCTCAAAGGATCATTTTATCAAAAATCAATACTCCAAATTTTGACTTAAACAAAATTTTATTAACTAAAAACAATCAAAAAGTTTCTTTATTAATTGATGGGACAAAACTGAATTTATCTACTTTTAAAAATAATTTACGTAAAACAATACTAAACGATAAAATTGAATTTGACATTACAGCAGATCAAATTTTATTGGACTCAAAAATTTCTATGTCAGGTAATTTAAAGGGTGAGATAAAGAATAATATTATTAATTCTGTTGTTTTTGGAAAAATGAATTTAGGTGAATCCTCACTATTAGATAGTGGAGAGTTTAAAATTTATTTAGATAATAAAATTTCCAAGTTGAGTGGTATTGGTTTAGTAGGAGGAGCACAAACCAAGATAGAGATTGTCCAGGAAAAGAATAAACTACCACAAATTTATTTTGATACTATTGATGGTGGTAAATTACTCAATAGTCTTGGTTTCACGAAAAATATAAAGAGTGGCAAAATGAAGATGCAAATAAACTTTTTGAATGATTCTTATAGCCATTATAATGGTACAGTTGAATCAGAGAAGTTTAGTCTCATTAATGCTCCTGGTATTATAAATTCCTTGTCAGTTTTAAGTTTTGCAGGCGTGCAATCAATTATAACAGGAGAAGGTATTTTATTTGAAAAAGGTAGAGCTATTATAAACGTAAAAGATAATTTGTTTAATTTTGATAAGGTTTTTTTGACTAATCAGTCTCTGGCAATTAAGGCTAAAGGAACAATAAATGAGAACACCAAAACTTTTGATATTACAGGAACAGTTGCTCCTATCAGACTTGTATCAAGGGTTTTAAGTTTAGTCCCAGCTGTAGGTGAATTATTAACAGGTTTGAAAAAAGATGGCCTGATTGCAGGTCAATTTAAAATGAGTGGTCTAATAGACAAACCTAAAACTAAGCTAAACAAAATGTCATTTGCACCAGGTATTCTAAGAGATATATTTGCAAATGATTGGCTTAATGATAATAAATTACTTTTACAAAATAAATAAATTAAGAAAATTTTAAAAGACCATGTTTTTTTTTGCCTGATGAAATTTTAATTGATTTTTTTTCGTAATCTTCAATTTTTAAAATTTGATTTTCGTCAGTTATTACATAATCATTAACCTTGGCGCCATTACCTCTAATTAATCTTCTTGCTTCACCATTTGTTTGAACAAAATTTAGAGATTTCAATGCGTCTATTAATGAAATTTGATTATCAGCAACATTTATACTAGGTAAAGTTTCATTAGTTTCTTTTCTATTAAAAACGTTTTCTGAAGAAACAGAAATTTTATTCGCTGCTTCTTCACTTCGACATAACTTAGTAACTTCATTAGCTAAGATTATTTTAGCTTGATTAATTTCAGCACCTTTTAGTTTTTCTAATCTATTAATCTCATCCAAAGGAAGTTCGGTAAATAATTTTATAAACTTAATGACATCTAAGTCTTCAGTATTTCTCCAATACTGCCAGAAATCCCAGTCTGATAATTGATTACTATTTAACCATACGGCTCCACTAGCAGTCTTACCCATTTTTGCGCCACTACTTGTTGTTAATAGTGGAGATGTAAGTCCATAAACGCTCTCAGAAGTTTTTTTTCTAACTAATTCCACTCCAGTAACAATATTACCCCATTGATCTGAACCTCCCATTTGGAGTTTGCAAGAATAATCCTGATTCAATTTTAAGTAATCAAAAGCTTGTAACAATGAATAATTAAACTCTAAGAAAGATAGGTTTTGTTCTCTTTCTAATCTAATTTTAACACTCTCGAGATTAATCAACTTATTAATAGAGAATGAAGAACCAAAATCTCTGAGGAATGAAATATAATTTAGTTTTTCTAACCATTCTGAATTATCCAGCATAACAGCATCATTTTCAGCATTTCCAAAGTTTAAGTACTTGTCAAAAACTGTTCGTAAACTATTTTGGTTTTCTTTTATTTTTTCGTTCGAAAGAAGAGGTCTTGCTGTATCTTTTCCTGATGGGTCTCCAATTTTTGTAGTTCCACCTCCCATGAGAACTATAGGTTTATTGCCAGTTTTTTGAAACCAACGGAGCATCATTATCTGGACTAGCGACCCAACATGTAATGATGGGGCTGTACAATCAAATCCAATATACCCTGGAATACAGCCTTTATGTATTGCTTTTTTAAGGTTTTCTTTATCAGTAACTTGATGAATAAAGCCACGTTCATACATTATGTCTAGGAAATCAGAATTAAAATTTATATTCATTTTTAATCTCTTTTTATTAGCAATATTAAATTTCTAAATATTCTGAAGAATCTAACGCACTATTTAAGTATTTTCTTATCACTTCCATTAATTCTTGATCATTATTAGAGAACATATGATTGGCTTCTTTAACATATTCAACATCTATTTTAATTCCTTTTTGTATGGATATTTTATCAACAATCTTATGGATTGCTTCAATGGGAACTCTTTTATTATTTTCTCCATGAACAATTAGGCCAGATGCTGGGCACGGTGCAAGAAATGCAAAATCGAATTTATCTGCGGGAGGGGAAACTGCGATAAAACCAGAAATTTCTGGTCTTCTCATCATTAATTGCATTCCTACCCAAGAACCAAAAGAGAAGCCTGCTATAAATGTATATCTTGAGTGAATGTTTTGTGACTGAACCCAGTCTAGAACAGCAGCTGCGTCTGCTAACTCACCTTCTCCGCCTTCATATATACCCTCACTTCTTCCTACTCCCCTAAAATTGAATCTTAAGACCGTAAATCCTCTGTTTCTAAATTCATGATACATTCCGTATGAAACTTTATTGTTCATGCTTCCACCTTGATTGGGTTCAGGGTGCAGTATAAGGGCAATTGGGCTGTCAGAAGAAGCTCCTCGATGATATCTGCATTCTATTCTTCCATGTGGGCCATTTAGGATTACCTCAGGCATTTATCACCTCCATTAAATTTATTAATCATTTTAATTAACATAAAATTATTAGATTATGAAACTGTCGAATATTTTATAATATCGTGCATATCGAATAATTATTAAATTTTGTTATGTCAATATTAATGAATTATATTGAAAAAATCTTTACTGATTAGATTTTGAATTATTATTTTTAATATTATGTTATAAGTTTATATCGTTGTTTATGGATAAAATAAATGAGTATAAATAATTTTTTTAAAGAAATAGATTCCATTATAGCTCGAGATCCTGCGGCAGGGAGTAGGTGGGGGGTAATTTTTCTATATCCTTCTTTTCATGCAATGATTTTTTATAAAATAGGGAATGCATTTTGGAGATATAATTTAAAATTTTTAGCAAGGCTAATAATGCATTTTGCAAGAATTTTTACAGGTATTGAAATTCATCCAGGAGCAAAGATAGGATCTAACTTTTTTATGGATCATGGATTAGGAATAGTTATTGGTGAAACAACTGAGATAGGAGAAAATGTTACAATTTATCAGGGTGTTACACTTGGAGGTATCATGCCGTCTATTGAGAGCGATTCACAAAGAAATCAGAAAAGACATCCCACTATAGGTAACAATGTCATTATTGGATCTGGAGCACAAATACTTGGTTCTATAACAGTTGGTGATTATGCAAGAATTGGAGCTAATTCAGTGGTTTCTAAAGATGTACCTTCAAATGTTACAGTTGCAGGTGTGCCAGCAAGAGAGTTTGCAAGGTCAGCAGAAAAACAAAACTTTAAGCCATATGGCGTTTCTGTGAGTGATACTGATCCAAGAGAAAAGACATTAAATTTATTATTAAAAAAAGTAGAAAATTTAGAAAAAAAAATCAGAATTATTGAAAAAAAAAATAACAAAACAAAAACTTAATTATTCATAAATTAAAAAATAAAGCTTTCATCGTGACTAAATCAATATACCTAGATTATAACGCAACAGTTCCCATATTAGCTGAAGTCAAAAAATCTTTATTAGAATGTATGGATTTGGGACCAGTCAACGCATCATCAGTTCATTATTATGGAAGAACAGGTAAAAGCATTATTCAGCTTGCCAGGTTAAATATTGCAAATTTAATAAATACAAAAAGTGAAAATATAATATTCACAAGTTCTGCTACTGAAGCCATAAATTTACTCTTTGGTTCTTTTAAAGAAATAATAGTAAGTTCTATTGAACACTTGGCAGTATTAAATTCTTCAAAATCTGATTTATTTATACCAGTAGATCCAAGTGGAGTTATAGACTTAAATTATTTAGAAAAATTATTAAAGGAAGTTTCCAAGGGTAATCAGGAAATTCTTGTTTCAGTGATGATGGTTAATAATGAAACAGGAGTAATTCAACCAATTAAACAAGTAGTGGATCTAACCAGAAAGTATGGAGGTTTAATTCATTGTGATGCTGCACAAGCCTTAGGTAAAATAAAAATAGATTTTGAAGAGTTAGGATTAGATTTTCTTACAATATCAGGTCATAAAATAGGTGCTCCAACTGGAATAGGAGCATTAATTTTTAATAATAATTTTAATTTATCACCTCAAATATTAGGTGGGGGTCAAGAAAATGGGATTAGAGCGGGCACAGAAAATATACTTGGTATTAGAGGGTTTGGAGAAGCAGCAAGTATTATGTCTAAAATGCCGGAGAATAATTTTTCAAAAGTAAATTTTTTTAAAAACTATCTATACAATAAAATTCGTGAGCTTAGACCAGACACAATTTTCTTTGGTCAAGAAGCAGAAAAGGTTTGTAATACTCTTTTGATGGCCTTGCCAAACACTCCTGGCGATCTGGCTTTGATGAAATTAGATCTCGAAAATTTTTCTGTTAGTTCTGGCTCTGCGTGTAGTTCGGGTAAAATAAGTAAGAGTCATGTTGTTAGCGCTATGGGACATAATCATCTGGCTTCTAATTCAATAAGAATATCATTGCCACCCAATGACTTTATACTAGAAACAGAAGGGTTGATTACTATAGAAGAATTAGATAGGTTGGCGGAATGTTGGTCAAACATATAAATAAAATTAATAAATTTTACGGAGTAAGATGTGCCTAAACTTATATTTCAACAGCCAGATGGAACTGAGAAATCAATAGAAGCAGAAAACGGATTATCTTTGATGGAAGTAGCAAGAGATAATGACTTAGGTATTGAAGGCACATGTGGTGGATCGATTTCCTGTTGTACATGTCACGTAATAATTGATAAGGATTGGTTTTCTATAGTTGGTGGTCCAAACCCAGATGAAGAAGATATGTTAGATTTAGCTTTAGGTTTAAAACCAACCTCTAGATTAGGGTGCCAAATAGAAATTACTGATGAATTAGATGGTCTTAGAGTTTCAATCCCAGAAGAATAACTATTATGATTAATTGTAGTCAATTAATTGAAGACATGGATTTAGAGGGCAATCCCTCTGATCATAGGATAGTAGTTGCTATGTCTGGTGGTGTTGACTCATCAGTTACCGCAGCTTTACTCGTTAAAGCAGGTTTTAATGTTGTTGGCTTAACTATGCAATTATATGATCATGGCAAAGCTCTCCAAAAGAAGGGAGCCTGTTGTGCTGGGTCTGATATAAATGATGCAAGGTCTGTAGCTAATAAACTTGGAATAGCTCATTATGTTTTGAATTACGAAAATCTTTTTCAGGATCAAGTAATGGAAGATTTTGCAGACTCTTACCTTAAGGGCGAGACGCCTATACCTTGCATAAGGTGTAACCAAACTGTAAAGTTTACAGATATGTTTGATAGAGCAAAAAAGCTTGGTGCAAGTGCTATGGCAACAGGCCATTATATTAGACGAAAAAGAAAGTTTGGAAAACCAGCCCTATATAAGGGTATAGATAATTTTAAAGATCAATCATATTTTCTATTTGCAACTACTAATGAACAGCTTGAATTCTTAAGATTCCCTCTTGGATCCTTGACCAAAGATGAAACTAGAAATATTGCAAAATTATACGAACTTAATGTTGCTGAAAAACCAGATAGCCAAGATATTTGTTTTGTTCCAGAAGGCAAATATGCAGATGTAGTAAGAAAGTTAAGGCCAGGTAGTATTGATAAGGGAGATATTGTCGATATTAAAGGTAATATCCTGGGCCAACATAATGGTATAATTGATTACACTATAGGACAGAGAAAAGGCATTGGTATAGGTGGTAGAAAAGGCGTCGAAGACAAAGACACAATATTATACGTTATTGAACTAGATCCATATAAAAACCAAGTAATTGTTGGTCCTAAAGAGTATCTTAAATGTAAAGAGATAGTAATTAATGAATGTAATTGGATTACTGAGAATCCTCAAAAAATGAAATCTAAAGTTTGGGTAAAATTAAGAAACTCATCTGATCCTGTTTCAGGAAAAATTAATGTTGATTTAGAAACTGGGTCATCTGCGCTACTTTTTGATGAACCTCAGTATGGTGTATCCACAGGTCAGGCGGCTGTTGTTTATAATCCAGAAGATACAGAACATGTTTTAGGTGGTGGTTGGATTACTAAAGCTCCAAATATGTTGAGTTAGAAAATATAAGAATGCACAGATTAGATCATATTGTTTTAGGATCCCACACTCTTCAAGAAGGTGCAGATTTTGTTAAAAACAAATTAGGATTGTCATTAAGTGAAATTGGTTATCATCAAGATATGGGAACTCATAACCGTGTCATTAAAATTAGCGATAATATTTATCTTGAGGTTATTGCCATAGATCCTGACTCCAAAACACCTCAAAATCCTAGATGGTTTAATTTAGACAACAAAAAACAACAAGCTAAGTTAAAAATATCACCACAAATAATTGGTTATGTAATAGAAAATAACAACCCAGACATGCTTAATCTTTATGCCCCTTTTTTTGAAGCTAGTAGGGGAGATTATCACTGGGAATTTGCATTTCCTAAAAGTGATAATAATCTCATCGATAACAAATTAATTGAAAGTGGATTGGTCCCAAGTTTAATCAAATGGAAAAGTAAGAAACCAGTTTCTGAAATGGCTGATAATTATTTTCACTTAGAAAAATTTCAAATTGAATTAACTCAAAGCCAAATGGAATATAAGTCTTACTTTGACTTTCTAGGAAATGTTGAAAAACTTGAATATAAAGTTAAAGATCAATCTGATATTATATCTATAAAAGATTATCCGAAATTAAGTGTTTTTATAAGAGATATCAAAAACAACCGTATCATTACATTATAGTATAAATTTATACTCTAATTAACTTGACTGAAAATTAATTTATATTTACTAACAAGAAATAATTTTTGGCGGAGTAGCTCAGCTGGTTAGAGCATCGGAATCATAATCCGGGTGTCGGGGGTTCAAGTCCCTCCTCCGCTACCAAAATTCCAATAAAATCAAAAGTTTACAAAATCATTGCTTCCTGATCTAGAGTTTGACACAGTTATGCACTAATATTAGTATTATGAATCAGAACTTAGTAATAAATATATTCCCAATTTACTAAAATTAAATTTACCAATTAAAAATCTAACTTAATCCCATAAAATATAGTGTCCTTATTTATAGTAAAATATGAAAAAGGAGTTGTATTATAAATAATTTGACTATCAATATTTGTAGGATTTATTTGCAGAGATTGCCCATTTCCAAAACTATAGACCGCTTTGTTTTTAGACTTAATTTTAAAAGATGGTTTTGAAATTTTAGTAATACTTTTAGACAAATCATATTGTGTTTTAGACGACTTATTGTTCTTTTTACTCCCAAAAGAGAAAAAGGATTTTAAATAATTGTTTATTTTATCATCGTATTCATAGTGATTAAATAGTTTATTTGCAAACCCGCCTATGTCATCTGAAATTGCAACAGAGGGATAAATCATCAATTTCGCTATAATTAATAAACTTACTAACTTCATTAAATCAATTTCCAATATAGATATAATAAAATGTTAAATGTATTTATTTAAGAGTCAAATGCTTGTTATTTTTATTTCTATAAAAATACATGTAATTAAGAGAATAATAATCCAATAGAAATAAGAGTCTCTTTTATCTTTGTTCAAAACTAAATTTTTCAGAACTCTATTAATAACAAATATGTAGAAACAGAAAATAGAATTGTTGTTTTCTAGAATGATACTTTTTCTAATTGCCTTTTGAGATTTTAATTATTCTTTAAAAGAAAGGATTAATAGATGAAATATAATCAGTCTAAAGGTTTATTAAGTAGATCTAATAAAATATTATTTGATTTTAATATACCAGATTATTTGAAAATTTTATAGACACAAAAAGTTATACACAAGAGTTATACACTTTAGATATTAATCGTATAAATTATTGATATCATTAATAAAAATAATATAGGAAAAGGGAATCATAATCCGGGTGTCGGGGGTTCAAGTCCCTCCTCCGCTACCAATAATTCAATATTATTTAAAATAGAAAAGTTAAATTATCTTG
>CAKZQZ010000010.1 GCA_937142855.1 uncultured Alphaproteobacteria bacterium
ATGACATTACCACCATTTTATTTCAAAGGAATGAGTGACGATGGTCTCTTTGATTATTTTGAAAAATTGATTGAAGGAGTGAATGATAATAGGTTAAAAATTTATTTATATCATATACCTCAAGTTAGCGGTGTAGGTTTATCAATTGACCTCGTAAAAAAATTAAAGTCTTCTTATCCTGATTTTATAGTAGGAATAAAAGATAGCTCAGGTGTTTGGGAAAATACTGAAGCTTTACTTAAAATTAAAGATTTAATTGTTTATCCAGGCGCTGAATTGCCTGTGATTGAAGCAATTAAGCTTGGAGCCCCAGGATGCATTTCAGCAACCGCCAATTTAAATAGTATAGATATTTCAAGAGTAATAGATCTCTGTCATTCAGGAAATTGGGACGAAGCAGAAGAACTCCAAAAGAAAGTTAAGGCTGTAAGATTATTATTTCAGGATTATGCACCAATACCTGCTCAAAAATCTTTATTAGCATTACAAACTAAAAATTCATTATGGAATAATTTAAGGCCCCCATTCAAACAAATCTCTCAAAATAAAACAACTGAATTAGCAGATAAATTGAGAGATAGTTATGGTTTTGAATTTTAAGGATTAAGATGAACATTAATGACCTCACATTACCGCTGAAAGGAAGTTGTCATTGCGGCAGTGTTAAATTTGAGGTTAATTCAAAATTAAAAGACCTTAGAAGGTGCAATTGTTCTATATGCTCAAGAAAAGGTTTTGTAATGTCTACGGCTTCGTCTGATGAGCTTAAAATTATATCAGGTGAAACTTATCTAAACAAATACCAATGGAATACCGAAATAGCAGAACACTATTTTTGTAGTAAATGTGGTATTAATACTCATCATAAAAGAAGATCAGATCCAAAGCAGTATGGTTATAATATTGCTTGCATTGAAGGGTTTGAAATGTCTTGGATAAAAGATGCACCCTATGTTGACAACACCAAAATGAGTGTTATTAAAAAAAATAAAGTTAAATGAGTTTTATAATTTTCGTTTTAGAAATTTATGTAAAATTCCAGCGAATATAATAACTAAAACCACTCGAAACATGTGATGTGGACTGATAAAAGACATGTCAGCTCCTACTGAAAGAGCCAAAATATTCATTTCTGATTGACCTCCTGGAGAGAATGCTAAAAAAATTGATAATGGGTCATAGCCAATAATTGTGAGTAAATGATAAATAATTGCTAATGGAATGAATGCTATTAAGGTTGTTACTAATCCAGCAAGAATTGGCCCTGACATTTCTTTTAATGTTATATTTCTAAATAAACATCCTAGAGCTGCACCTAACATAATTTGGACTGAA
This sequence comes from uncultured Alphaproteobacteria bacterium, assembly GCA_937142855.1. Taxonomy (GTDB): domain Bacteria; phylum Pseudomonadota; class Alphaproteobacteria; order Puniceispirillales; family Marisalimonadaceae; genus Marisalimonas. The sequence continues at coordinate 1,336 of CAKZQZ010000010.1, forward strand.
ATTACGAGAAAATAAATTGGCATGGCCTCTATCAATTCAAAAACATGAACTAAGGCTGATAATATCATTGGACCAATAATTGTTGGACCTGGAATTCTAAATTTAAGAGCCAAAAACCAGCCAGTCAATGAAACAAGAAACACATACGGTAATAGTTCCCACTTATCAAATAACGCAGGCTGAGGAGCATTGGACACCCCTAAATTTGGAACAAACATTATTAATAGAGATGCAAAAAAAACAACTACAACTATCCTTGTTGCATGAATAAGTACAAGTGCTCTGGTATTAGCTCCAATTTCCTGACCTAAAATGACCATTTCATTTAAACCGCCTGGAATGGACCCATAAATAGAAGTGTGTTTATCCAACTTAATAATTCGGCTTAAATAAAAAAAAGTAGAAAGACCCATAATGAATATAAAAACTGGGATAAATAACAATGACATTCCAATTTCTGGTAGCCTGTCTAGGAGTTCAGGACCAAAATTTGCTCCAATCGTACAACCCAACAGCGCTCTACACAATGGCCTTGGCCTTTTCCCAATAATAACTGATTTTCCAATAGCTGCAAAAAATCCACATCCTATAAGTGGCCCTAACATCCACGGCAAGGGTAAACCTATATAATATGCAAAAAAGCCACTCAAAACAGCTAAAAACAAACTAAGTGTATATTTCTGTTTTTCAGGCCACCAATCAAAATATTCTTTAAAAAAATTACTGATTTTAGTCATTAATTATATCTTCATGGACGTAAACGTTACCATCCATAATTTTTCTAGATGTCCTATAAATTCCACAAGAATTTATAAATTTATCATCAAGAGTAGTATGAAATGAAGAGGTATTAACAATACATTCAATTGATCCTAGGGGGTGTTCCAATAAGACTTTATATTCATCCTCATATTTTACATTTGCTATTTTAGCAGCAACAGTGCCTTTTATCAAACAAGCAGCTGCGATACAATTAGTGCCAGTTGCAGCATGAGTTTCATGACAAGTCTTGGGCGTAAAATACCTAGAAGTTATAGTACCGCCATTGCATGACTTAGAAAGAAGTGCAAATTTTGGTATCACCTTGTCCCTTACGTCTCCCATACCCATTTCAATTGCAGCAAGTAGTCGAATTTTTTCTATTTTTTCTAGTAAACTTTTATTGTTATTTAACTTCTCACTGGTTTCATTACCTTTGATACCAAAATCACTTGCGTTAGCCATAACAATTGGCATTGACACATCAAGACAAGTTACTTCAATACCCTCAATTTGAATGGTTGGCTGACCTGTTGGTAGTAATTTGCCAGTAGATCCTCCCACAATGTTTTTGAATTTCAATAAAATTGGTGACCCTGACCCCGGAACACCTGCAATCTTGAATTGTCCAGAATAGGTTATTTTATTGTTAGGGGTTGGTATATCAGCCTCAATGATTGACCCGGTGTTAACTGACCTTATGACTATTGTAGTTTTAGGATTTTTAGCTTGAACCAACCCTCTTTCAATTGCAAAAGGGCCTACAGCAGATAACATATTTCCACAGGTGGGACCATAATCTACAATTGACTGGTCAACTGAAACTTGGGCAAAAAAATAATCTAAATCAACATTTTTTATATCGCTTTTTGATACTATACACACTTTACTTGTGACAGAAGTGGCTCCACCCATACCATTTATTTGCCTTAGGTCTGGAGATCCCATAACAGTTAATAGAAATTTTGTTAACTTTTCTCTATCACTAGGCAAATCTTTTTTATCAAACAGTAGGCCCTTTGATGTCCCTCCCCTCATATAAGCAGCGGGTATTCCAATTTGATCTGCCATGATATTCCTATAAAATTATATTGTTTAATATGTTTAAAAAGTTTTTAGTTAATTCTTTGGTAGAAGCATTTCCACCTAAGTCACGTGTTAAGTTATTATTTTCTGAAAGAGTTTTAATAACAGCTTTGTCAATGAAACTCGATGCTGTATTTAGTTTTTTTAAATTTCTTTTTTCTCCAATCCAATTTAAGAGCATTCCCGTAGATAAAATTAAGGAGATTGGATTAGCTATATTTTTTCCCGCTATATCTGTAGCTGCCCCGTGTTGTGCTTGGGCCATAGCATTATGTTCTCCAGCGTTTAATGATCCTGCAAGACCTAAAGACCCAGAAAATTCTGTAGCTAAATCTGATAAGATATCACCAAACATATTTGTAGTTACTATCACGTCAAACTGACTTGGGTTTCTTATAATATGCGCTGCACATGCGTCTACTAGCATTTCTTCATATTCTACTTCTTTGTTTTTAGATGCTACCGTTCGACATGCCTCTAAAAAAATTCCATCTGTTAACCTCATAACATTGGCCTTGTGTATAGCGTGAATTTTAGGCTTTTTATTTTTTGAAGCACATTTAGTTTTGGCTATTTTAAATGCTATTTCAGCAATCCTTAAAGATGCATGTTTAGTAATTTTTCTTATAGCCAAACCAACTCCAGGGACAGGACTAAATTCACCTGGGCCATCAAACATATTTCTATCCGAATAAAATCCCTCTGTGTTCTCTCTTACTATTATTAGGTCCATATCTTTAGAGAGAGAATTAAGGTTAATATAATTTCTTGCAGGTCTTATATTGGCATAAAGGTCTAATTCAATACGAAGTTTACCAGACGGATTAATACCACCATCAACAACTGATGGATAATTATTATGATCAACTGGTCCCAAAATAATACCGTCTGCTTCTTTAGATGCTAAAACAACTTCAGAAGTCATAGTTGTACTATTTTGATCTATTGATTTAAAGCCAATCACCTCTTTTCTAATTTGGATATCTAGCTTTAATTCTTTATTTAAAAAATCAACAATATCTAATGTTGATTGCATTATTTCAGGGCCAATACCATCCCCATCCAATGCCAAGATATCAATAGACATAATTTAACTTTCTTATTCGCCTTTAAAAGATGGTTTCTTTTTATTTACAAAAGCGTCTACACCATTAATACCATCTTTTGTTTTTGCTGATTCTGAAATCATTCTAGCTTCAAATTCCATTTGACCTTCTAAAGAATCTAAAAAACTATTATGGACTAAGTTTTTTAATTTACCAAACGCAACAGAGGGCCCTTCGGCTAATTGCTGTGCAAGATTAACAGATTCATTTTTAAGCTCATTGAAATCAACTACCTTGTTTACCAATCCCCATTCAAGAGCCTCGTTTGCAGTCAAAATTCTATTAGTCATTACAAGCTCCAAGTATCTTCTTGATCCAATTATCCTTGGAAGAAAATATGTTGATGAACCATCAGGTGTTAATCCAGCTTTAGAATATGCTGAAACAAATGAAGCATTAGTAGAGGCAATAACCATGTCAGCAAAACCTACAAAAGAAAATCCTGCCCCAGCAGCAACTCCATTAACAGCAACAATCAAAGGAGCATTCATTCTTGAAAATCTTGAAATTGCTCCATGGAGTATGGTGGTTACTTCTTTTAAATGAGATGAAATTTTATCTCCATATTCATAAAATGAATGGAGATCTCCTCCAGCACAAAAAGCTTTATCTCCTACACCAGTTAGAAGAACACTTCTTATTTCAGGGTTATCATCGCATTCTAACGATGCTTTAAACAAATCATCAGCCATAGCATGATTTAAGGCATTGTAGTGCTTAGGCCTATTTAACTCTATAAGTGCAATTCCATTTTCAATGTTAAAGTTTATTGTTTTGAATTTCATTTAACTTTTTTATCCTTTTTTATTTAAGTTTTTTAAAACTTCTTCAGTATGTTCACCCAAAAGTGGTGGTGAAAGATATAATCGAGCTGGAGTTTCAGACAATTTTACTGGAAACCCTGTCATTTTTATTTTTCTTCCTTCTGGACCATTGGAACTTATTACCATTTCTGAGTCCTTTATCAATTGACTATTAAGAGCGTCTGGTAATGAAACAATTTTGGCAGCTGGACATCCTGCGTCGTTCAATTTTTTTATCCAATAATCAGATGTGTTTGAAATCATTTTTTTATTTATAATTTCATTTAAACTTGCTCTATTCTCCATTCTCTTTGCATTATTCTTATAAATATCTTGTTCAAGTAAATTTAGTAACTCTATAGTTTCCAAAAAAATATGACAAAATTTATCACTTGCTGGAGCTACAGCCACTTCACCATCAGATGTTTTAAAAATACCGTAAGGGGCTAAAATAGGATGATTATTTCCTGATTTTTTGGGAGCTTTACCTGTCACAAAACTTTCAGATGATAAATAGGCCATCATAGAAACCAGGCCAGATGTTAAGCTGGATTCAACTTTTTGTCCTTTGTTAGTTTTAGACCGGGAGTTAAGAGCACAAACAATCCCAAACGCACAATACAAACCTGCGATCAAATCAGAAATAGGCATCGCCGCCCTCATTGGACCACTTTCCTCCGTGCCATTTAAAGACATAAAACCACTTAAAGCCTGAGCGATGAAATCAAATGCAGGTTTATCACTCATCTCACCTTTACTTCCAAAACCATTGACAGATGCACTTATTATTTTTGGATTTATTGATTTTAAAGTTTTATAATCAAAACCCATTTTATCAAAAACACCTGCCTTAAAGTTTTCTACAACAACATCAGCTTCACTTAATAATGATTTTAAAATTTCTTTATCTTTTTCTGTGTAAAGATCTAAAATAACAGATTTCTTATTCCTATTAAATTGAGAAAAATATGAACTGAACCCTTCAACCATATCCCCTTGATTTCTTACATTATCGCCTTTGGGGGGCTCTATTTTGATAACCTCAGCCCCCATATCAGCCAATAACATAGTACAGAATGGTCCCGAGAGTACCCTTGTAAGATCAATAACTTTTAATCCGGAAAGAGCTCCATTTTCATTAATCATTTAAGCACCTATAGCGGTAGGAACATCATCCATTGAGTAAGATAGTAATCTATGACCGGCCCTCATTACTTGTCCAGGTAAGCGATGACCAACTAGTTTTTCTACATTTTTTGCAATAGAAATTGTTTGACCCAAATCAATACCAGTCTCTATATTCATTTCGTGTAACAAATAGACAAGGTCTTCAGTACAAATATTGCCTGTAGCATTTGGTGCAAATGGACACCCGCCCATACCACCAAAACAACTTTCATAATTTAAAACACCTTGATCTAAGCCTGTCATTACATTTGCAAGCCCAACACCTCGAGTATTATGAAAATGTAAAGTTATTTCAAAGTCTGGAGCGTTATCTCTTATAGCATTTATTGCGTCTATAACTACTGGAGGTGTAGCCATTCCTGTCGTGTCACCTAAAGTGACTCCTTTGAAACCCATTTCTTTATATTCTTTTGAAATGTCAGCTAATTTTTTTGATGAAATATTCCCTTCAAATGGGCAACCAAAAGCAGTAGCTATATCCCCTTGAATTGGTATATTATTTTTGCCTGCTATATCAGCAATTTCCTTGAAACCTAGCAATGACTCTTTAACGCTTCTATTAACATTTTTTTTATTATGACTTTCAGAGGCAGATAGAAAAACAACAATCTCGTCAACTTTTGCTTCGACAGCTCTTAGAGCCCCTCTAGCATTTGGAACTAATGCAGCCAAGATTGTATTGGGAGATCTATTTACATTATTTAAAATTAATTCAGCATCAGCCAATTGAGGTATAGCTTTTGGAGAAACAAAAGAAGAAACTTCTATCCTTGGAAAGCCAGCTTTTATTAAATTATTAAT
>CAKZQZ010000011.1 GCA_937142855.1 uncultured Alphaproteobacteria bacterium
TTGCAAAGAGTAGCAGATAAATTTGCTGCCTTAGAGCCATCCACAAAGAAATTTATAATTATCGCCGGAACTGTAGCTGCTGCAATTGGCCCTGTTCTTTTAGGAATTGGAACTCTTATTCAATTACTCCCTGTATTGGGTGCAGCCTTCACAGCTTTAACCGGACCCGTAGGAATTACCATTGCAGCTCTTGGGGCACTCACATTCGGTTTTGTAAAGGCCTATAAAGAAAATGACTTATTCCGGGCTAAAATAGACGGCACCGTAGCAGCCTTAAAAGAGTTTGTGGTAATCATTAAAGAAATTGTAGATCGATATGTTGGTGGACTTACAAAAGTATTCTCTGGAGATGTAAAAGGTGGTATCCTTGACTTAGGTAAAGTATTTATTGATTCCAATCCAATTAGTTTATTTACCAAGGGAGGAAAAAGAATGGCTGATGCTTTTGGAGAAGGCTTTAAAGAATCTCTTGTTACAAAAGTAACAGATGCCACTACAAGCGCAGCGCAAACCATAAGTCAATCCACGGCTAATATTTTCTCGGGATTTACTGGAGGGGCTTCTTCGGGGGGCGGTGAATCAAGGCCAAACAGAACACCGGGGCCAATTCTTGAACCATTAGAAACAATAAGCCTTCCAACGTCTGTTAGTTCTCAAAGTTTAGTAGATCCTGCTCTTGAAGCCTTACCAAAAATAAAATTAGTTGAAAGTGCTTTTGGCAACTTAGGGGAAACGCTTAGTGAAATTGCTGATAAAGGCAGTTTATTTGGAGAAAGTCAGAATACTATTGCTCAACAAATGGAAGCTGTTAAGTCTCAGATTAACACTATGATTGAAGATGGCTGGAGTCCGATGAGTAATAGCGTACAATATTTAACGGAATTATACGAAGGCCTTAAGAACAAGCAACTAGAAACCCTATCAGTTTCAGAAAGATTTAACGCGTTATTAGCAGAGATGGCAAATGGCCCTGCAAAAAGTCTAGCTGAAGTGATGGATGGCGCAGCCACTGCAATGAAAGATGCCGCTTTAAGTGGTGAAAAGTCATTTAAGAAACTAGGGCAAGCTGCACTAGCAGGAGCCGCAAAAGTAATCAGAGCTAAAATCATGGAAGCCGTTACAGGTGTAGCTGCTCAGGCGTTAAGCTCACTAGGTATTTTGGGACTACCCATTGCAACAGGAGCGGGCGCCCTGGTAGGTGGCCTATTCAATCGCCTTATTTCTCAAATCGGTATTCCAGCCCTTGCAAAAGGTGGTATTGTAGATAAACCAACACTAGCACTTATTGGAGAAGCAGGACCTGAAGCCGTTGTACCACTTTCTAAAATGGGGCAATTCGGCGGCGGTGCTCATATAGCTGAAGCAAGGATTTCAGGAAACGATCTATTAATATTATTAAAACGGGCCGAAATGGACCGTAACAGAATAAGATAATTATGAAGGCAGAAGACGCTTTAAAACAATCCTATAAAGAATTAGGGGAATACAAAAAAGAGCGAGAAAAGATTGGTGAAGAACAAGTTAAGACAGCTAAGAAATTAGCCAAATTGAAAGATGAGGTAGAAGCTTATGAAAAAGTAATGGCTCAAATTGCTGCTGAGAAAATGGCAATGGAAATGAAAGTGGATAATAAGCTTAAGGAGATTCAAGATATTTTGCAAATCAATTTCACCGCACCAGAATAATGAGAGTATTTTCCATCATAATCTTTTTGGCATTGATTTGGGGCTGTCAATCCGAACAGCCCCCCCTTTGTGAATACTCACTAGCACAGCAAGCTAATGAGATTTATATGATTTATGCTGATGGTGATTCTCTTGATTTAGATTACCCTTATACCAGTCCAGACTTTCAACCCTTAGTTGACACCCTTAATGGATGGCTAGAATTAAATGATACTAGCTCAGGTACCGCGGTAATGATGAATGTTGATCAAAACAGAACGATTCATTTACATATCTGGTCCACTATCACTTTTGATTCAGTGCGCTTTTCAAATTCCCCAAACGGCGCTTTTCCTTTTTATAAATCCTTTGAAGTAAACTGTGAGTAAATGGCAACGAGGCTACAAGGTGATTATTACAGCGAAAGAGAAAACACAAAGTACACTGTTACTATTGATGATTCTTCTTATGCGGGTGCTGTAATAGATTTTAATCTTACCTTCCTTCGCCTTAAATACTCAGGAGAAACTAACGAGCTTACCAATCCTATTCTAACCTCCTCCCTGGAAATGGGAATTCGGGTAGAAAATACAGACATTAATTCCTTTCTGACAGATCTAATAGCCGCAAGTGAAGAACAGTTTAGGGTGAAAGTAGAAAAGGACGATTCTTTATTCTGGGTTGGTCATGTTCTTTTAGATATTTCAGGGATTGAAGACGCTCCTGTTCATGCTGCTTCAGCTCCAATTTTAAACTTAACGGCTACCGATGGCCTTGGTAGATTAAAGGATTTAGATTATAGTGATTCAGGAAGCGACTACACTGGAAAAGAAAGATTTACAGAGCACATCTTTAATATACTTGATAAGTTAAACCTTGATGATTTTTGGGGTACAGATGATGAGTATTTATTCACAGTCAATATGTGGTATGAAACTCAACAAACTTACTCTGTTTTTGATGATCCTTTCTATTTTTCCCGCTTTGACCATAAGGCCTTAATAAGTGTAGATAGTAAGGGAACAAAAAAATATAAAACTTGCTTTGAAGTACTAGAAGAAATTTGCCGGGTATGGGGTGCAAGGTTTATGCTTTCAGGTGGCCGCTACCGCTTAGTGCAAATTAATGAGCACCGAAAAACCACTTTTAACGCGATTCACCGATATAAAAAAGCAGGCACTGCATTTAGTACTGATTTAACGGGAACGGGTTATGTAAAAACACTAGACACCGATATCAATAAAATTAAAGGTGGTACTCGCCTTTGGTTTCCTCCACTTGATAAAGTTGAAATTACCTACAAGCATTTTTCAACAATTAATCATATACCCGGAGAAGGCTTTGATAAAAGCTTTGCCTCTGGAGATTTAGCTACAGAAACTTTCCCAACAATAACACTCACTGACATTGATAGTAATTCAAATGCAGCTCGCTTTTTAGTTACGTTCAATTTAAGCTATAATGCAGACTTTACAACAGGAGATCCTAATTTATTATACAAGTTTAAATTTCGTGTAAAGGTAGGCACTTACTATTTGAAAAGAACCGCCTCAATTTCTTCTAACGGCACCATAACCACTTCAGCAGTAACCTGGACTACTTCAAGTAGTGATTATTATGAATTCTTTTCTTCTGTAATGATAGCTGATAATTACACCTACATTACAGCAGTTGAATTTATTACGCCACCACTAGAGGAAGACGGTTCTGGAGAGGTGAAGCTAATAATGACTGACATTCTTAACCCAGATGGAACAACGAACACAGATAACTTCACGGTTAATTTTGCTTTTCTTGATCCTTATTTAGAAGTATTAGAAGATGGAAACATTGAAGATAGATCAAATTACACTGTATTTACCTCCACAAATAATAATGCCAATAATATAGCCAAATACGAAAGAGAGGTAAGCCTTGGAGATGGCCCTGGACCCAACACTTTTGGACACATTGAAATTTGGGATGGTTCCTTTTGGAGAGTTGCAGACACATGGAGAAGGCAAAACACAGGCTCTTATGTGGCCTTTACGCAATTATTAGCTGATGAAATAATGGCAGCCAGACATAGCGCAGTAGAGAGAAACCTTGGCACTTTTACCGGAGATATGGCTGCACATTCTACCATTTCAAAAGGGGGGATAATATTTATGCTAGGCGCTGGCACTTTAGATTTAGGCCAGGATGAATTTGACGGGGAATGGTGGCAAATGGGCGTTGATACTTCGCAAACTACAGCTGAAGCAAGTCAAGAGTATATTGAAAATCCTAATGTAAGATTTCAACAAACTCCACCTGGAGCAAGCGAAGACCCTCCACAAGATAACCCTAATATAGAAATAGGCCTTGTTTCAGGCTCAGATGCTCCTTCCTTAACTACAGATCAAGCCATTGCAGATGGCACCACAAGCTTTGTTTCTATTCCTGTGAATAATGTAGTCTATGATGATGTGTATTTAGAAGGAGATGATATTTTCCTAATCAATCCAAACACCGGAGTACAGCAACAATTTGAAGTGTCAAGCGATGTGAGCGCTGGTGATACTTCAATTAGTGTGGTTTCTGCAACCGTTGTTGGTGATTACCCGGTTGGCTCCTATGTAACGCAAGAACCAGAGCAAAGAGCAAGACAAAATAGTCTTGGCCGAATGAATTTTTTGCACTTCGATTTAACAGGGTACACTACAGACATACCCGCTGCACACTCAGGAGGCACCCACACTTATGAAGTTTTCTTTAGAATAAAAGATACTGATTTAGGAATTGACTCTAAATTGGAAGGTGCTAAAATATACAGGGTATGGTGGGAAATTGGCCAAGCTGTTTCAGCATCTCCATTAGTTGGATATACAGCTGAACTTTTCAGAGGGGCAAGCACCACAGTTAGCAGTCAAAGCTTTAATGGTCAATCAACAATTGTTGGCAATGGTCCAAGTTCAGGAGAAGAATACTTAGTGACCGATGTATATAGATTTAAAGTAACAAGAACTGATTTGAACCTAGGCAGCCCTTCAAAGGGTTTGGCCTGTATGATTGAATTATTTATGGAATAAAATAAGCTATGAAAAAGATACTATTCATTTTAATATTTGCCCCTTTGTTTGTGTTTGGGCAAATCAACCCGGAAACCCGGCCTGAAATAGACCCTAATGATACATTAAATGTTTATGTGATTCATAATGGCGCTATTTATAAAATTGGATTAGACTCTTTAAAGAATTGGGTAAATAATGCTTTCACAGAAAGTCAAACACTTTCTTTTGTGGACCCTAGTATTTCTATTTCTGGAGGGAATAGTATTGATATTTCAAGCATTGACACAGATACGCAACTGAGTCAAGAACAAGTAGAGGATCATGCTGGAGGATTATTTAATTCTAATACAGAAAGTAGAATTACCTCAAATTATAATGATGCTACAGGCAAAGTCGATTTAACAGTAGAATCTAACTTATCTAATTACACCAATGATGCTGGCTTTTTAACTTCAGAAGTTGATGGCAGCACATCGAATGAAATTCAATCGCTTTCGTTTTCCAATCCAAATTTATCCATATCGGGCGGTAATAGTGTGGATCTTTCAGGGCTTGGTGGAGGTTCTGACACTCATCTATTAAGTGAAAACAAAACAGCTTCAGCTGATAGAAGTCATGATTTAGATGGCAATAGTTTATCCTTTACAGAAGGCAGTCAAAACGTAAGTATTGAAACAGCAAGTTCAGGGGCTTTATTAGACATTACTGAAACCAATAATGGCAAGATTGGACTAAAAGTAAAACATACTCATACTTCCCTTGGGCAATCTATCGCAAGCTTTGAAAATGATTCAGATGATGCGGCTTTAATTGTTTCAGACTTTGGTGTTTATACATCAAGTAGTAATGGCGTTGGAATGCTCAACCCTATTGGAAGTGAAGCATGGGGATTTGGTGCTCTAAATATCCCAACCTCTACAGGCCTTTTTAATACTGGTGTAGGGTACTTGGCTGGTGATGATTTAACCTCTGGAGGAGGTAATGCTTTATTTGGATCAAGTGCAGGAGCTAAACTGACAACAGGCGGTAATAACATGGTATTGGGTTCTAACGCTTTACTGGAAGCTACTACTCATAGTAATAATGTTGCCGTAGGCTCTAATGCATTAAAGAACTCTACTTCCTCGGATGGTGTCGCAATCGGGTTTGGGGCTGCTGAGTCGGCAACCTCCGCAGATGGGGCTGTAATAATAGGCCCAGAAGCTGGCAGAAATTATAGTACTAGCTTAAATGATAAGCTCATAGTTCATAATTCAAGCGAAACCTTTACCTCTACTATTGGAGATGGAGGTAATGCGCCTTTGATTTATGGAGACTTTAATACTGAAGACCTTTTACTTAGCGGTCTTGTAAAAATAAGAGACAGTACCAACGCCGTTTCCTTTTCTAATAATAGTGCAGTGTTAGAATTAGAAAGTGAGGTAAGGGGGTTTTTACCTCCAAGAATGACTACTTCACAAAGAACGGCCTTGGGAGTGGAAGGGCTAGTAGTTCATGATACTGATTTAGGGGCCTTATTCTCTTATGGTTCTAGCTCATGGAATAATTTAACAAGTGGGGGTACTCCTACTACAGAGACTTTTAATAACGTAACCAGCACTACAGTAACAGTTACAGCAACTATTTCTGGTGACAATAATCTTCATTTGTACATAGATGGTTTATTGCAAACAATTGGAGGTAGCAATGATTATACTCGAAGCGGCCAGGTTGTTACGTTTGTAGGGGGCGCCTTATCAGGTGAACGTGTAACGGCAATTGTATTTCCATAAAAAAAATTTATGAAACATCTTATTTACTTTATTATCCTTTGTCCTATATTTTTATATAGTCAAAAAACAAAAATTGATATCAACAGAATTAAAGGTAATTCAGCTACTAACAATGAAATACCTGTTTACAATTCAACAGACGGAAACTTTGAACCAGGAGACCCAAACACCCATTTAGACTTTAATCAACCAGTTAATAACACCGGAACATTAGATGGGTTAGAAGGCAGTCAATTACTTAGGAATGACAACAAAGCTGAATACACTCGGCAATTAGGATTTAACATGGTGACTTTAAGCGGCACAAGTATAAACTGGAATCTAGACACTGCACAAGTAGTACAAGTAACACTAACAGGAAATACTACTATTAATAATCCTACAAATCAACAAGCGGGTACTAAATACACATTACTCATTAAGCAAGATGCCACAGGGAGCAGAACTTTAAGCTTCGGCACATCTTACAAGTTTCAAACTTATACACTGAACTCTTCAGCAAATGGAGTTACTGTGTTTGAGTTCATTTCTGATGGTACTAATATGTATGGTAATGCCTGGAATATTGCTGAAGCATTGGAGTTGCAACAAGTAAATAATTCTAATTTAATTCTTTGGGCTGCTGCACATAGAGTAAGTGATACTTATCAGGACCAATATGCCACAAGCAGGGTTTCCAGTAATGGGGATAGTATTAAAAATTATTTTGATCCATCTTACGAAAATGGTAGTTTAACCTCACAACCTTCTGAGTCTCCTACTTATACTGTTAACTCAGGCAATAGTGCCTGGTATTTTGACGGGGTTAATGATGCTTTGACCTGGTATAAGTCCAAAAATATAGGCTTTGTATCTAACACTAGGACCTTTGCTTTTTTTTTTAGGATTAAAGCTAATAGAGATGCTACTAATGAGTATATATTAAGCATGAATGACAATGGTAGTGATACTAGTATAAACCTAATTAAAACCGTGTCAAACACACTTAACTTTAAATTGTTTGATGGCGCTAGTAATCAGGTCAATGCTACCACCACAGAAACACTAACGGTTTCAGATGGTTGGACTGATGTGTACATTCAGGGAAACGGCACTCAATTAAGTATAAAGATTGGTACGGCCACCGCAGAAACATTTGCTATTAACTCAGCAAGTATTACAGATTATGATAATGATTTCCGAATTGGAAATAGCTATGGTAGCGCTGCCTTTCAAGGTTATATTAGCTTAATTGCTGTTTACTCTGATACGCTTAGTAGTTCAGAGCTAAGCACTTTATCTGGTCTTTCCTTTACTGAAACCAAGGCGCCTTTAATTAATGACCGAGATGCAATCTTTGCTCATTATGACTTTAGCAATTCCTCTAAATTATTTACAGATATTTCTAAAACCACTACTCCAACAGATGGACAAAGTATTGCAGTAGTTGGTACTCAATATAATAGAACTATTTATGAACGTGACTTAATTCAAAGCACATCAAGTACTCAGCCTACTTATCAAACTAATGAACAAAACAGCTTATCAATCGGAAGGTTTGATGGTGTAGATGATATCATGGGTTTTGAAAATACCAGGGGCGCTCCATTAACTATTTTTATTGTATTCAAAGCAGATACCATTGATTTTAGTTTGATACGAAGTTCTAATGATAAAACAAAACTTTCTATTGATTGCCCCTTTCAAGATTATCAGGGGGTGTTTTATAGTCAACTAGGCCAGTTCATAAGATATAAGGCAAATAATGTAGACTGCTTTACTCCTGTTCAATCCTTAAAGTCTCTATGCCCTGTTTTCATGGGGTGGAATATACTAGAATTTACCAAATCGGATTCCATATTTACGTTGGCTGTTAATGGTGATAATTATGTAACTGGATCTATTGAGAATCAACCAACAGACTTTGAACAAATATCGGGTGATGCAGATATTGGTGAAATATATATTTACAGTAGGCCTTTATCTGAAGGAAGAAGAAATGTTTTAAGGCAAAACCTCGCTACAAAATGGAATATTCCTGTTATTAACAACATACAGGAAGAAGAGCTAGATGTAATCACCGTATTGGATTATACAAGAATAAGCGACAATGATTATTTGATGCAACCTACTGGAATGCTCCACAATGATACGGTACATATGGTTTATACCAGGGCTGATAATCACAATACCAGTATTGATTCAGACGATGCAATTACATATGCAGCTTTTAACAAGTTTGGCAAAAAGATAGTCAATGAGGAAAGCGTAGCTAATGATGATGTATCAAACAGTTTAAACGTAACTACTTCTGGTTTAACAAGGTTGTCTGATGGCAGATTATTAGTTGTGTATGGACGCCGAGCAGTGGGGGTGATTACTACTGATAGGCAATTGTACTTCAAAATAAGAAGTACGGCAGGAGTTTGGAGTAGTGAAACTCATATAGACATTTCTTTAATTACGCCAGCATGGTCTTGGGCAATGGCTCAGCAAGGCCCGCTTGTTGAAAATGGATCGTGGTATCTTCCTATTTATGGTAACGACAATACCAGTAGTTCAGACCCTTATCAAATTAGAATTATAAAAAGTAGTAATGAAGGCCTTAGTTGGACAGAGGTATTACGTTATGATGGAGTAAACCACTCTCCCAATATATCGCCAGAAGAACCCCAACTAAAGAAGCTTAGTAATAATGAATTTCTTCTTTTAATAAGAGAAGATATTAACCGAGATATTTACAGTTGGCATACAACAGACATTGAAAATTGGGATACGGCTAAATTAAAATATGCTTTCGAAGGAGCTAACTATCCTAATTTCACAGAGACAAATACCGGAAAAATAGTTGTAGCAAACAGGAGTCCAGAGTATAGTGAGGCGATTACCTACGTAGTAAGTAACAACTTTGGTCACTCCTGGAGCAACTTAATTGAGTTAAACCCCTACAGAAATGATCATGATTGGCGGCAGATAGGAGGATTTCCTGTAGATATTGGTAATGGTAAGGTAGGTATTTACTATTGTTCGGACGCATCGAGCGGAGGAACATACACTAAATTATTTTATCAAGAAATTCAACCATAACACCCCCCTGTTATTAATTAATCCCGCGCATGAACATATAAAAAAACAGAACTAGTTAACAAAATATATACATACCATGCGCTTTTTGAAATTAAAACAGATGACCTTTTTAGAACTCATTACTGCATTGGGTAATGCTAAGACTATTAAAACAGCCTTTGCTTTTGTATTGGCATTTCTAGCCGCTCACTTAATGCCAGTAGCTCATTTTATTGCAGGGGCTTTATTCTTTTTAGTAGTTGACTTTTTCACAGGTTGGGCAGCGGCCACCAAGAGAGGAGAAAAAACAGAGTCTAAGAAATTCAGAAGAACAATTGAGAAGTTTGTTTTCTATTCTGTGGCAATTATTTCCTCTGTGGTACTTCAAGATATGTTTACAAAAGAAATGTTCCCTAGGCTTAATCTGGTTTACTGGATAGCTGGCTTTATCTGCCTAACAGAATTCAAATCAATTATTGAAAATATTGGATCTATTACAGGCATTAATTTAAGCGAAGCTATAAAACACTATTTACCAAACTTTAAAAATAAGAGCAATGAAAGCAATTAATTTATTAAAGACATACTGGAAAGAAATCCTTTTTGTTGTTGCTTTATTTGGATATGGCGGCAATGAAGTATCAAAGATTCTTCAGGACAATAATGATTTATATACCTCCATTAATGAGGCGGCCATTATCAAATACCCAAAGGGTAGTCTTACTGCCTACAGAATAGATATCATGTACACTATGGAGCAAGGCACTACCGGAGATGGTGTTCCTTCTTCCATGTACAATAGAGACTTTGTAATTCAAAATAAATACCTGGTGTTACCCGGTGCCGCTCCTACTACCAATGCCGTAGAAAAAGAAATAGGCAGCCCCATACAAGGCTTTAAAGTGAATCATATTTTCAACATTCGAGAAGTAACCGTAGTAAGAGAACATAAAGAAAGCCTCGAACCTAAAGAGCCAGAAGACGAATAATTATTCCTTAATCTAATAAATATAAAGTTATGAGTTCAATTAAATGGTTTGCCGGAATGATTGGCGGCACAGTTTCTGCCTTCACTAATATTGATACTGATGCAAGTGGCACAGTTGAAACAACTGAAATTATCAATGCAATTCAAAAGGTAATAGGTGAAGCTTTAGATGATCTTCCACAGGGACTTTCTGTAAAGAAAGTATTGGAAGAAGCTAAAGATGTTCAACTAAAAGAAGCTGCAAAAGCTGAGTTTGTATTAAAGTTTGATTTGAAAAATGATAACCTGGAAAAAATACTTGAGTTGGTTTTCGAATTAATCCTCAACATTCTGGCTATTGACAAGCCGGAAACAGCGTAATCCAACGTTGGATATGGGATAATTCTTTTAGAGGTCGGCAATTAATTTTGTTGGCCTCTACCCATATAAAAAGCCCCGACTATTGCCAGGGCCAAAATTGGAAGACTTATTAAAGCTGAATAAAATCCTAATTAATACAAGCCATTTCTTCAAGCTTCTCTTTAAACACGTTGGCTATTTCTTCAGATGTTATTTCTCCCTTTTCTAGTGCTTCCTCAATATCTCCTTTTATAAAATCTTCATCTTCTGTCATTAGTAGAGTATTAACCGCTTTTAATACTCTCCTTTCTAGTGCTTCAGGATTCAACATATTCAATATTTTTTGGTGCTTCTATAATTAATTTAAATTTGTTATCCGGGTTTACTGAAATTTTATATCCTACACTCTGCATTTCTTCCCATTCCATCATAGCATCATCATATAAATTTTTCCTACTGCTACCTGATTTTGGCGCTCTTGGGTGGTCCTTATGACTACGCGCAAATCGCTCCCGTATTCGCCGCTCCATCTTATCATAATACTTTGCACTTTTCATTATGTGTGTGGACTGTGTGTGTGACACACGGTTCTGTGTGTCTGTGTGTGTGGCAGGCTGTGTGTCACGTGCCACGCGGGACACAGGTTTGTGTGTGTCTGTGTGTGTGTTTCCAAATCCAATCTGTGTGCGTTGTGTGTGTGTTCCTGTGTGGCTGTAATCTGTCTGTACTTTTCGAGCACCATTTTGAATATCTGAAGCCAGATTAATAATCCTTTCCGGCTTGACTTTTGTCAAATCTCCACTAGCTAATAAATACTTATATTCTTCATAATCAAAACGGGAGAGGAAGGACATACAAACCTCAAAGATAATTTCAAAGAAAATGGTAATGAGTAGGGCAGCAATGATTCTAAATTTAGTTTTAGTTTTCCAGTCTGCCTTTATCTCTTTGTTATCAATAGCAATAATTCCATATTGAGAATTTAATAGCTTTTCCTTCTCTTGAATTTCATCAAGCATTTTATTTTTCTGACCTAAAAGTTTATAGTAAAATTCTCCTTTAGAATTATGATTGCCTGGATCTTTTATAAATTGATCATAAGCCGCTTTCTTTTCTTCAACTTCTGTGAGCAGGGCAGAGGCGTTTGGATCACTTGACAGGCCAATATATTTTGCTTCTGGTCCTTTCTCTTTTGCAAACCAATAAATACCTCCTACACTTCCGGCTAAGGACAAGCCAAATATTAATATGAAATTTATCAGGAAGTTAGGCCAGGAAATACGATCAATAGTTTGCTTTGCCTTATCAATAGATGAATGATAGAAATCCCAAAAGGCATCCGAGAAATATCTTTTAATGTATTCAAATAACGCCATAAAAGGAACAGCTAAAGCCCAGGCTATATACTCGTTATGCACCCCAAAAGACTGCATGATAATTACAACGGTATAACCCAGGCCCAGAATTGAGGCAATGTTGGCCACGTAGGAAATGACCAGAGCAATTATTTTCTTTGATTGGTTTCTTTCATACCAACATAAGTTTTTCTTATCAAATCGCTGCTGATACTGTTCAAACCTTCTTCTTTTTTTGTCCTGGTTTTCTTCTTCAACCAGCTTATTATTTATTCGTGTATCCATAATCAGTAAATTAGATTTGAAATAATTCTTTACTGCAATATCTGGATAAACAAATAAACGGTTTTGTTTATATGTCTTTTTTTAAATACACTTTGTTTTAAAATAGGGGGGGGTATTGTTACATTTGTTGAAATCTTATTGTTATATTTGACTTATAAAAAAATAATTCTTATTTTAATATTTACAAAAAACATACATTCCCCCTGTCCACATTTTTAAGTCCTACAGCTATTATTAAAAACCTACTTTTTAAGCTTTTATCTTAAGTTAGAGCTACACTTTTGTAACTCCCAAGCACATTGCAAAAGCTACTTTGCAATAAATTAAATACCTATACCTAAAATGAAAACAGATAAAGCCACCCTAAGTAAAACTATTGGGAAGAAATTAAACCAATTAGAAATTCGTGTTTTGCTAGATCAAAACCTAGACTCAAAGATTAGATACCTCAAAAAAGAAAGGAAATTAATAATAGTACTACTGGATGCAGTTTAAGACCTTGGCTATTTTCATTTGGTTCTTTTCTTCAACTTCAAAATCTCTATACCCATTGTCAGTATAGACCCTTATTTTAAGGATTGAAGTTGTTCTAAATAGTTCTTCAAATGATTCATCTAAATTTATTACAATGCTTGCGTTATACCGAGGAGGGTAAGTCCCTACTTCTGCTAATACATAATTAGGGTTTAATAATTGATGTACTTCTCCACTACTTACTTTTACCAATATTTTATTCCCTGCACTAATACTAAAGGCATCATAAAAATTCAAAAAAAATATTACCGCCTTTCCATTTTGATCACTGTATCCTGCACTCGCGGAAAGATTCCCAATACCTGGAACTTTAGATAGACTTTTGCTTTCTGTTATTATTATTTTTTCTCCAGTCATGTCATCAACTTCATTTTTCAAATACTTACACCCATCATTTTCTTCTTCAATATGCCCATCTACAATGCTGACAACATTCTCCATTAGTATAGTAACTTCAACTCCCTTGTCAGTCTTTACTTTTATTTCCTCGTCACTTCTTTCTAAAATTGTCACTTTGTATTCGGTATCATTTCCTCTTAATAATATAGTAGCTTCTGTTTGAGAGTAAACGAAAATAGGGGAGAGGAGTAAAATTAAAAGTAATGTTTTCATTATTTGTATTTTTTTAGTAAGTCTAAAAGTTCTTCAATGGTTTCCTGCTTAAGATCCTTTTCTTTGATTGCTTCAAACAATTGCTGTTTTAATTGCTGATTTTCGGAGTGCAGTAGTTCTATCTCTTTGATTAATCCTTCTTCGCTTTCCTTTTTAGTTAATTCGGGAAAGGCATTTATTAATACATTTAAATCATTTGTTTTAGCTGTAGACCTGCCCTGAATTATGTTCCTTATTTTATGGTAATTGATACCTGTCCTTCCAGAAATGGTTTTAATTTTGTACCCATTAATGTTTTTTAATACTTTAATCGCATCAATAAATCTCTGATTGTCAGTATTTTGTAATTCAGGATTCAAATTGTGTTGATATTTTGTGCTAAAAAGTTAGCATTTTTAATTCAAGTAGTGTATATTTGTTGTACACAAAGATACGAAAATGACATCAATTAATATAGAGGATTTAGAAACCGGTATAGGCAGGATAGTGAGTCTTCAAGAGCAGATAGAAAAGCAACAGAATGAATTAAAAGAAGAGAAAATAAAGCTATGCCAGAATCTAAATAGTGAGATATCAAATAGACAACTAAAGCCAATAATAATAGATATGCTTGTAAAGGAAGAGGGGAAAACTTCAAACGCCGCTCAACAATATTACAGGCATATTTTGGTTACACATCGCTTTTGGAATTTAGAATTTATAAAATTGGTTATCCGGGTTATTACGAAGAGTGGTTCTCTTATTCAGACGAAGAGTGAAACAAAAGGCAGTCAAGGAGCAAGCAATAATTTGCTTCTTGCTGCCACGGGTTAAAAAAAGAATTGATTTATTATAGATGAATTGTTGTTATGACTTACACATATTTTACAGAAAATTATCCCACAAAAATCAGTCAAGTAGAAATACATCCCCCCAAGACTGATTACTTAAAATTACCTTCCAGCCCTGGCTTAATAAGCCAAGAGCAGGAAATAATAGATCATATTGAAAAACTTTTCAAAGGGTCTATTGAAGGTAGTAACCAATCCACATTGCTTCGGCTACAACTGTCTGCCGATTTATTTGAGTTTGCCGAAGCCCAAACACTACGCCTAATAGAAAGGGCTAATCAATGGAGAGCAACTATCAAGTATAGTAGGAAGGATCAATATGAGTTTATGATATACTATAGTTCCATGAGAGGTTCAGAAGAATTAATACTTGGAAGAATAACATTTATCCATCTATAAAAAAAGGCCAATAACCAATTGGTTAAAAGCCTTCAGTGATAAATTGTTGTTACCTCAAAGGTACAAATTATTACGAGTATTAGCAAGGTTTGGCAAAAGAGCCAAACGTATATCATATTTAATTTTCTATGAAGATTTGATAAGAAGAGTAGGGAGCAGGGCGGTTCTAAATTCTCCCTACTTGCTTTGATTTTTAACCTTTTGACTCTATATTCTGGAGGCTTTAGAGTCTCCAGTTTTTAAAGTCTAGGTTACTGATATAAATAAGTTTATTTCTTGTCGAGGTTTTGCAAGGGAGTTTTTTTTAATGTTTAGGTTTACTCCCTTGCCTTTTAATTCGAGAGTGTTTTAACTAGATAGTTTTAGTTTTCATTTTCATGGAGGGTCCCTAGCGCCCTCCAATTTTTAAATTCCCCCTGTAAACATTAATAACATGAATACAGGAAAAGCTTTGCCCAGGATAGGGCAGTGGTATTTAGAAGGCGATAAGCCAAGACAGTGTAAAGGCTACCTAAATGAAGGAAGCCAGACAATTGAAAAGACAGCAAAGAAAGTATTAGCAATTGCTTATGGGCAAACGCTAAGCGATTTAAGCGACATAAGAAACAAGATTATACTTTGTTAGATGATATTTAATAACCATCAAAAAGATGGTCTTTCTGAGTGGGGTAGGCCTTTGGTCAGGCCTACCGTTTTCTAAAATTATTTTCATCCTACGTGATGATGCTCATAGTATGCCAGAGGCTTTAGGGTTTTTTGGTTTTAAAAAAAAGATTATGAAAAATGTAATGATTACCACGAGCCATCGTGGAGTATTCTTATGTCAGGTAAATGGTCAAGATCTGACGCAAAGAACATTGACTAATTTGAAAAATTGCCGAATGGTAGTTAGATGGCGCAATGGAGAAGGCTTGCAAGGCATGGCAAATTATGGGCCAACTGAAAATTGCCAATTATCCCCAATGTCCGACATTGAGGTAATACATGATATTACTGCCATATTTACCGTAAAGGATGAAGCCGCTAAAAAAATATGGGTATGACTAAAGTTAAATCGTTTTTAACGATGCAAGATTTAATTAAAAGTGGAGCTTGCAAAGATGGAGTAATTGCCTGGTGTGACAGAAATAAATTTTACATGGGCAATACCAGTTTAGCTTTGAATCTTAGTAATGAAAATGAAAGGCAATATATAGAATTTGTAGCTGGCTTATCTGGATATGGATCTGGATCTGGATATGGAGATGGATCTGGAGATGGAGATGGATATGGATATGGATCTGGATATGGAGATGGATCTGGATCTGGATATGGAGATGGATCTGGAGATGGAGATGGATATGGATCTGGATATGGATATGGAGATGGATCTGGAGATGGAGATGGATATGGATATGGATATGGATAGGGAGATGGATCTGGATCTGGATCTGGATCTGGATATGGAGATGGAGATGGATATGGATCTGGATATGGAGATGGATCTGGAGATGGATATGGAGATGGATCTGGAGATGGATATGGAGATGGATACTAATTAATACCTTTAAATCCCATGATTATGTTTTTACTAAGAAAATACTTTAAACGTTGGTACAGCTCCTTAAATGAATTTACTGACCATAAAAATCAACCATGATTGATTTAGCACTGACTTTAGCATTACTCTTTTTTTTTCAGTATAGTATTTAAAAACGAATAATGAAGAATTGTGACATAGATAAATGGAATTATATTAAGATTCCGGAGGTTGTAGAAGGAAATAATAACTTGGCAGAAGGTGCTAAATTGATCTATGGAAGAATCTTTTCTTTAACTCAAAAGTGGGGTTATTGTAAAGCTTCAAATGGTTGGTTTGCGAAAAAATATAGCCGTACAAAACAGTGTATTTCAAAATGGATTAAGCAACTAGAATCCGAAAATTTGATCAAAATTGAATACATCGGAGCACTAGGAAACCAGGAAAGAAGGCTATCAATAATTATTGATAGCCTATCAACCACAGTTGAGGGGGTATCAACCACAGTTGAGGGACTATCAATAATTATTGACCATAATAATATAAGTAATAATATAAGTAATAATAATAGAGAGGGAACGCGCGAAAAAGAGCAAAATGATTTTTACAAATTTGAAGAAACACCAGTTATTGAATTAGTCAGCTCAGAAAAAAAACGCGGAGAAGAAATTCGGGCGGCGGCAAAAATTGAAGAAGATAATTTAGAATATTTAAAAGCCGCTGAGAAGATGAAAGAATATTTTGAAATGAAACCGGATCAGATAACTGCAATGATTGATCGAACTTTTTTTGATGGAGATTGGGTTTCAACATTAAACGACTTCTGGGCCTATTATTGTGACAACCGGGTTATGACCAAAAGGCCGCTTCAATATTTGGGAAGGTTTGAACAATGGATGAAAAGAGAGAAGCAGTTTCTAAAATCGAATCATCATGCAATCACTAGCAATAAAGAAAAAACAAATACCATCATTACCAAAGAATCCTTTACCGGATCGGTGGAAGACTTGTATCAAGAAGGTTACGGATAGGGGAGTACACCCTCAGAAGAAAGTTCAGTTTGTGGCGCAAAGCTATTTTAATCAAATCAGAAACTTTCAAGGACAAACACCAGAACAAAGAAAAGTAAACATTGGATTAGTAGAAGCAACGATAATTGAAACAGCTCAAATGTATGGAGCCAGAGAAAATGTACCAAGGTTTGTAATTAGCGAATGTGTGAGGTTAGTTTTTGAAAAGTATTCCTACCTGGCACTTGATGAAATAAGAGAGGCTTACAGACAAAAGGCCGCAGGAGAAATAAAGATAAAGGGGGCCGAAATGTATGGAGGAGTTTTTAACGCTGACAATTTAGGAAAAGTCCTAACAGCTTATAATCTGGAAAGGAAGAAAGTAATGGCTGCATTCCTCAATGAAAAATTTGAGATAGAATCAAAGGCGCAAAAAGAAAGCATGAAATTATTAAGAGCTATTCTTTTTGAGGTTTGCTTTCCAGTGATGCTCAAAGAAAACTCAATAAAACAATGGCAGCAAGTTCCCGAATGGTGGTATGAGGCTGCAAAGAAAAGGGAGCTATTTACTTACAAGCAAGGAGAAAAAAGAAAGTACTACGAAAGAGCAATTGAAATAATGCCAAAAGAAATGGAGAAGGAAGAAAAGCAAGCGCTTGAAGAAGCTGGAGGAATACGATTGTTTGCCAAACAGGTTTCAACTCCTGAAAGATTGGCTGCTTCAATAGCTCGAAAATTAGTAGTGTTTGAAAAATTTATAGAAGGGAATGCAAAAGCAGTTTAACATACTAGGCCAAGAGGAAGCTGACTCTGAAACCCGGCGCGAACTTTTAAGAAAGTGCCATAACTGGTTTCAGGATCATTACCCTAAAAGAATTTCCTTCATTGGGAATGAGAGTGAAGAAGAGGAGCAGCTAATTTTATTCATGTTTGAACGCGGTCAGGGAATGCAAGGACTAGCAGCAATGGTCAAAGCAAAAGGGGAAGAGGTAACGAAGAAAGATGAAAAAGCACTCAACGCACTAAATGATAGAAACTACAGATGTATAGTGGTTTATAATCTACAAGTATTTCACGACGCTTTAAATTTTCACTTGACACCGAAGATAAAACCCGCAAAGGTTTTGTATAAGCCAGCAACATTGCGAACAGCTAATAAACATTTTCAAGCCTGGAAAAAAATGAAGTAATGCAGATACCCACAAAAGAAGATCATAGTAGACTGGAAAAAGAGGTAAAGGACCTAAAGCAAATGGTAAGTGAATTGCTTCGATTGGTCCCGGCTTCTGATGGGTATATGACCAGAGAGGAGGTAGCAAGGTATTTCCGGGTAAAAGTTGAAACGCTTGATAAATGGGATCAGAACGGATTACTATTAAAGCACTACCCAAACGGCGATTCCACAAAGGCCCCAAGGTATAAGCGAAAAGAGGTAGAAAACTATTATCAACAAAAGAACACTAAATTTTTTCAAGATGGATTGGATAGGAAATCTATTCTCAAAGTTAGTTGAAGCCTTTCGTAAGAATCGATTAACAGCAATTGAGCAGCTAGAGAAAACAAGAACTAGAGTACTAAAGAAATTCTTCAAGAAGTCAATGAAGAAATCCTTGAGAAAGAAAAATAAAGAATTAAACCCTGACCAATTTCAAGAACATATCATAAATGAAGCTAATGAAAACCTGGAGCGACAAAATACCGATTAAGAAAGAGGATCTATATTGGAACGAGGCAACAGTGAAGAGGGTAATTGATGGTGATACCATTGAAACCCAAGGCATTTTAAGCTTTAATTTCGAGCATGGAGATTTAGACTTGCGGCTCAATGGCTTATTCTGCTTTGAGACTAGAAAGCCAAGTAATGAAAGACTAGATAAATTAATGCCCTATTTGAAAGCAATTGAGGTAGAAGACCGCCTTCAGTTGATAGCCCACATGAAAAACCTGGGCCAGCTTTGCAAAGATGCAATGGAGAATCTAGTAATGGGAGAGCACTTGGCCATCAAGACTTATAAAACCACATTTAACCGATACGTAGCAGATGTGTACAGGCAAAGAGATGGATTGAATTTGGTTGAATGGATGCTTGATAATAAGTTTGGACAAGTCGAAGATCCAAGTGATCAAGCAAAACCTTATTTTGAATTATTAATGTATTGGAAAGATAGACTATGATAAACAGAATTATTCTAATTGGCCGAATAGGCAAAGATCCTGAAACTTTTAAAGAAGGTAAGATTGCCAAGATACCTTTAGCCACAAATGAAAGTAAGAAAAACCAAAGCGGAGAATGGGAGGATGAAACTACTTGGCACACCGTTATTTCATTTGGCAATCAAGCAGAAAGAATGGCCAACTACAAAAAAGGAAATTTGATTTACGTTGATGGCAAAATGACTTATAGAAAGTATGAGGATAAAGAAGGAGTGAAAAGGCTTGCTCCAGAAGTGATGTGTAATTATGCCAGAGTATTAACAAAGGAAGAAGCTAAACAACAGACAGCTTCAACAGAAAAGGCCCCGTGGGAAAGCTATTAACGAATGGCTTTCAAATGTTCTTTGAAAAATTGGTGATCGCTAATAATTTTAGCATTAACGTCTGAAGAAATAGCAATGTATTTCATAAACTGCTTTTCTGTCTTGTGTCCGGTTATCTTCATTATTGAAATAGGCGGCACTCCAGACAAATAAGCATTTGTAGCAAAGCTTCTCCTTGCTGTATGGGTAGAAACATCTTGATATTTAAACTTATTCTTAATCCCTGGAAGTTTAGCCCACTTGCATTTTGCAGCGATATCTTTCAAGAACTCATTCATTTTTTGATTAGAAATGGGGTAGGGGGCTTTTCCATCATTTGCTTCAAAGATGGCCTTTACAAATGGATGAATGGGAATAGATACTTGGGTGCCTGTTTTAGTAGTGTCAATCTTTATCACTTCCACGCCTTCAAATGTGGTAATGTTCTTTGATTTGATTTTAGTAAAATCTGAAAATCTTAAACCAGTGAAGGCCCCGACTATAAATAGATCCCTTGTATTAGACAAGCCAGGAGGAAGATTTAAATGATAAAGCTCGTTTAGTTCATCCACGGTTAAGAAGATATTTTTCACTTCTTCTTTGGATACCTGGAAGCGCCTGGACTTATAAGCTCTATTTACTTCAATGCCTTCTTCAGCCGCTGCATTTAAAAAGTTGCGTAATTGCTGAATGATTTTATTTACATAGTTGGGCTTAAATTCTTTTTCATTAAAGAGATAGTTTTGAAAATCAGAAGCAAAATCCAAGTCTAAAGATTCAAAAGAAATAGAGCGCTGCCATTGCTTATCAAATTCTTTCAAGTGCCTCAATACTGTGTTGTAAAC
This sequence comes from uncultured Alphaproteobacteria bacterium, assembly GCA_937142855.1. Lineage (GTDB taxonomy): Bacteria > Pseudomonadota > Alphaproteobacteria > Puniceispirillales > Marisalimonadaceae > Marisalimonas. Next base: position 20,746 of record CAKZQZ010000011.1, read on the forward strand.
TACGATAGTACCGGGTGCAAAGGTGGGAAGCAAAGCACGCTTTTCTATAAAAGATTCTACATAACCAAAAAACTCAATACTATGATTAACCTCAAAAGATTTACCAACAAAAGGCAAAAGTCTAGAATTCATAAAACTCTTGAAGCCCTGGAAGGTCGGCTCGACTTCTCCAGAACCACGAGCCACTAAATAAGCTCTGTGTGCTTTTAGGGCTTCTGCTTCTAAAAGGTTTAATACGTTGTTATAGCCATTATGATCAACTGAAGCCTGTTTTTTTACCCGGCAAGTTTTAGAATTCCAAAAGCGATCATCAATTTTCAAGGTAGTTGAGAATCTATACTTATGACCATGCAAGCGCATGATTAAAAATATAAGCTTTGGATTGTTCCCGCTTTTGAGGTTAAACTTGACATTGGGCATAATTCTGAATTTACCGAAATTTACAAAAATTCAAATAAATTTAATTCCATGACATTCTCTGAGAAACAACGAAAGATTAGAACAGCTATAAGAAATGGCTATCATGTAACCGGACATCGAAAAGAATTTGGTGAAAACAAATGGAGCGCCATATATGAAGATAACGGCAGTTTGAAATATGCAAGGGGGGATGCTCCTGAGTTATCACCTTTAGACTTAGTAAAAGTAAGCGTAACTATTGATATTGAAAATTGGACCTTAGAAAGCCAGAAAGAAGCAAACAGAAAACAAGTGGCATAATAAGAATCTTGACAAACAAAAGTGGGAAAATCAAATTGATTATAATGAAATATTAGAAGAATTGAAAGAAATTCTTGAAAAACAAAATAAAAGAGATTGGTTCAAACTTTGGGCCTGGATAATAGCCGTAAGTGTTTTTGTTTTGATAGAAGTCTATTTAACCTTTTTTGTATAATCCCTCAATAAGATGAAAAGTAATCTAGGCCTTTTAGGTAGATTAAAAAAACAGCAGGCAAATAGAGAATATTTTTCAAGCCTACCAGTCGGCACTTTATTTATAGTTGTTGAAGAAATAGATTTGCCAGCATATGACCTAACCGGGCTTTTCCTGTGTAGTAAACCGCATTTATTGAGCAATGGCAAGTATCATTTCACAGGGTATATTGAAAGGGGTAGTTGGGAAATATTAGGTAGTGTACAAGATTGTATTGGTTTAATTTCACAAGTTTCAGACCTAGACTATAAATACTAAAATATAAAGCAATGAATTTACAAGATATCCTCAAATGGCATAAAGAAATGGAAAAGGTAGCGGCTGATAAGAAAGAAGAAAATGATCTTCAGCAATTTGTCAATGAAGAAACCCCGCTATTTGTAGGAATTGATGAAAATGGAGAAATTATATACAATTCTGAACAGGACGGCGCCTCTAACGGCTCCCAAGGAAATTAAATTTGCATAAATGGCTAAGAACCACTATATTGTAAAGAGAAAAGGCGGAGGAGGAGGGATTGAATATATTTGTTTTCAATCTTCCTTAATATTCCAAATCCTTGACACAAAAGGTTTTAATTCCACGAATACCAACTGTCAGGAATCCCGCCAAATAAATAATGCGGCGCCTCCAACGGCGTCTAAAATTAAAAATGTGATGAAGTTTGTTGTTAAGCTACTTATAGTGGCACTTCCCTTTTTAGCCTTTGGGCAAGTTTCCAATAACAGCATTAAATATATTTTTTCAAAAAAAGACTATTCGATAAATCGTTCGAGAGGCTTGTTTATCGAATTCAATTTTCAGAATGAGTTTTTCAAAAAGCCCACTGAGGAACAGAATATTATTTCACCAAATCGGGTGAATGTTTATTTCAATTAATTATTTGCAACCTTTCGGGGTTGCTTTTTAAAAACCTTCCCATTTCTGGGGCTAAAATAAAATATCATGGAATTAGTAGACCAAAAGAAATTTATTCAAGGCAATCAGGTAGATATGAAACAATTAGAAATAACATTAGATGGCAAGGATTCAAGGAACTTAAAAAGGGAACTAAAACCCAAAATTGAAAGGATAAT
>CAKZQZ010000012.1 GCA_937142855.1 uncultured Alphaproteobacteria bacterium
CATGTAATGTCTCATGTTTTTGCTGCAAAAAAACTAATACCGGATATGTTGAAACGTGGAAGCGGTTATTTTGTTAATACTGCTTCGGCTGCTGGGTTGCTAAGTCATATTGACTCTATAACTTATTCTACAACAAAGCATGCAGCTATAGGATTAGCTGAATGGCTTGCAATTACATACGGAAAGAAAGGTATTGGTGTTTCAATTCTATGCCCACAAGCTGTTGAAACTGATATGACAAAGGGAAGAGAAAACGAAGTTTCTGCTTTAGATGGTATGATGAAACCTGAAGAAGTGGCAGTTGAGGTCATTAAAGCAATTAAAGATGAAATTTTCTTAATTTCACCTCATGATGAGGTTATTGGTTACTTTCAAAATAAAGCAAATAATTACTCCAGGTGGATTGGTGGGATGCAGAAATTAAAAGAAAGACTGAATAAAACCTGACTTTAAATGGCATCTGCTATAGCTGACCCACATGATGAAGTGCTAGCATTACCTCCAAGGTCTCCAGTTCTATATTCCTCTTTTTCTAATACTTCTTCGATGGCTTTTACAATATTATCTGATGCATGTTTATGCCCTAGATGTTCAAGCATCATTGCGCCTGCCCATATCTGACCAATTGGATTTGCAACACCTTTTCCTGCAATGTCTGGAGCTGATCCATGAACTGGTTCAAATAATGAAGGGAAATTTTTTTCTGGGTTTATATTACCAGATGGTGCGATACCTATTGTTCCAGTACAAGCTGGACCTAAATCAGACAGAATGTCTCCAAATAAATTTGAGGCAACAACTACATTAAATTTTTCAGGGTTAAGTACAAAATGTGCACAAAGTATATCAATATGATATTTATCCCATTTAACATCAGAGTATTTTTTTGCCATTGTTTCTACTCTTTCATCCCAGTAGGGCATGGTTATAGAAATACCATTAGATTTTGTTGCTGAGGTTAAATGTTTTTTTTCTGTATTCTTTGCTAATTCAAAAGCAAATTTTAAAACCCTGTCAACTCCAACTCTCGACATTACTGTCTCTTGCATTACAATTTCTCTGTCTGTATCAGGAAACATTTTACCGCCAATTGAAGAGTACTCACCCTCGGTGTTCTCCCTAATAATATAAAAATTAATATCTCCTGGTTTTTTGTTTGCTAGTGGTGATGGAACTCCTGGCATTAATTTTACAGGTCGAAGGTTTATATATTGATCGAACTCTCTTCTGAATTTTAATAATGATCCCCAAAGAGATACATGATCAGGAATTTTTTCTGGCCAGCCAACAGCTCCAAAAAATAACGCATCATGAGATCCAATTTGATTTTTCCAATCATCAGGCATCATTTGGCCATGTTTAGAATAGTATTCATAAGAGCTAAAATCAAAATGATCGAGTTGTAGATTAATCCCATATTTATTGGAAACTACCTCTAATACCTTTAATGCCTCTGGCATAACCTCAGTACCTATTCCGTCTCCAGGTATTACAGCAATGTTATATTTATTTTTACTCATCAAAATTCCTTTTTAATGTGATACTGGCATCCATGGAGCTGCCGTCATTAATTTATTTTCTTGGTTTAAAACAAGTGGTCTAAACTCGCTTGCAAATTTTATAAAATCTTCATCAGCATAAATTTTTTTCCATAACTCTCTTCTTGAATTATCGTCTTCAAATTGCCAAACGTGAATGATTTGGTTAAGTGCACCAACGTCGCCAATATAATATCTTACAATATTCTTTTTATATTTCTTTAAAGCAGGCCAGCCTAATTCTTGGTAAACTTGAATGGCTTTAGAAAGTTTTCCTACATGAAGAGTGTATGTCCTTAATTCAAAAATATTCAAAGTAATCTCCAAAATAAAATCATATGTGATATTCATAATGTATGATTGAGTTTTAATCTATTTTTAATTAATAATAATTCGTAATAAATTATAAGGAAATTTTATGGATATATTGGAGATCAAAGACCTAGAAACTTTAGCTCAAAAAAGAGTTCCTAAAATGTTTTTTGATTATGTTAATTCAGGATCTTGGACAGAAACGACATATAATGAAAATGTTTCTGATTTTCAAAAAATTAAGCTTAGGCAAAGAGTTGCAATTGATATGTCAAATAGAACTCTTGCAACTAAGATGGTAAACCAAAAAGTTTCAATGCCAGTAGCTATTGCTCCAACTGGACTAACAGGCATGCAAAGAGCAGATGGTGAAATTTTAGCAGCGCAAGCAGCAGAAGAATTTGGTATTCCTTATACTTTATCAACTATGAGCGTCTGTTCGATTGAAGCTGTGGCGGAAAAAACAAAAAATCCATTTTGGTTTCAATTATATGTAATGAGAGACAAAAAATTTATGGAACGTCTTATAGATAGAGCTAAGGAAGCTAAATGCAGTGCTCTTGTTTTGACTTTAGATTTGCAACTTCTGGGACAAAGACACAAAGATATTAGAAATGGTCTATCAACTCCTCCAAAACTTATACCTAAACACGTTTATCAAGTGTTAAGTAGGCCAATGTGGTGCTTGAGAATGTTAACAACTAAAAATCATTTTTTTGGGAATATTGTTGGTCATGTTGATGGAATAAAAGACGTACGGTCTTTAGGTTCTTGGATAAGCACTCAATTTGATCAGCAACTTGATTGGAAGGAAGTTGATTGGATTAGAAAAAGATGGGGTGGAAAATTAATAATTAAAGGAATACTTGACCCAGATGATGCTCTTTTAGCATCAAAAACTGGAGCTGATGCGATTATAGTTTCTAATCACGGTGGTAGGCAGCTTGATGGTGCATCTTCAACAATAAATATCTTACCGGAGATAGTTGATAAAGTTGGAAAGCTCGTTGAAGTACACTTAGATGGCGGTATCAGATCAGGGCAAGATGTAGTTAAGGCTATGTGTTTAGGAGCAAAGGGGACTTATATTGGAAGAGCCTTTTTGTATGGTCTAGGTGCCTTAGGCAAGGAAGGTGTGACCAAAGCTCTTGAAATTATAAAAAATGAGGCAGACATGACTATGGCCTTATGTGGAAGAAGAGATGTTCATGATTTAAATTCAGACAATATTTATTCAAAATCATAATTTAGAAAAAATATTTTTAGCGGCTTCACCCATTTCTTTTAAACATATTAATGCCGTTGGTAGCTGTACTGAATTACTTAAAAATGCATGCATTTGTCCTGGGAATAAACGGTAGTGAACTTCATTACCAAAAGATAATAATCTCCTTTTGTAAGCATCACCTTCATCCACCAAAGGATCAAGACCTGCTCCAAAAATATAAGTAGGTGGAAGATTTGATAAATCGGGTGTTAAAATTGGAGATGCTCTCCAATCAACCTGCTCTTCATAAGAATTTAAATAATGATCTGCGAAATACTTAATTGTGTCTTTATTTAAGATCATTCCTTCAATATCAATGTCCATTGATTTTCTACACATGGTTAAGTCCACCCAAGGATAAACCAATATTTGACCATGGATTTTAGGCACTATTTTATCTCTAGACATTATAGTTCCCACAGCAGCAAGTGCTCCACCTGCACTGTCTCCACAGAGAATGACTTTTTCTTTGTCTATTTGCAAGTTATCAGCATCTTTTATGATTTCCGCAATTGCATCTTTTGTATCAGTTATAGATGCTGGAAACTTGTTTTCTGGAGCAAGTTTGTAATCAACTGCGATAATAGTTGCCTCTGTTTCTTTACACAGGTGTCTACATACTAGGTCATGGCTTTCTAAGTCTCCCATTACAAATCCGCCGCCATGAAAATAAATTATGAGAGGATTTTTTTTGTCGGGCTCTTTTGACAAATTATTGGAATATTTTCTAACTTTTATAGGACCTAAAGAGCCTTTTAAATAAAAATCATCAACATTTGATATATTTACTTGAAGTTCAGCAGGCGTTTCTGCCATTTTTGCTCTTAATGCCCTAAGCTCTTGAGGAGTAAAACTTTCAAGTGGAGGAGCGTTATTTTTTTTACGTTCATCTATAAGTGCTTTTGTGTCTTTATCAATTTGCATGTTGATCTCCTCAATATGGCTTTTTAAATCCTATGAATAAATCATATAATTAAAAACAAAGAGAAACAACAATATGACACAAATATTAATAATATAATCAAAACTTATTTATAAAAAATAATAAGCAATAAAGTTAGCCGTATCTAATTTTATTAGTTAGTTGACGCTATATATGGCATGTGCAATATAAAATGTTATAACAATTTTTAGAAGTTTATATGAGCCAGATTAATCCCAACTTAGCACTTACCCCTTTTATGCTTAAATACCAGCAAGTGATGAGTTACATTTTTCTTCTTTTTGCAGCTTTCCTCTTTTTTAATATAGATAATGAAACCTGGGTAATTATAAAATCATCTGTTGCTGATGCATACATAAACGTCACTAGTTTTGTTGCTGGAACACTTTTAATTTTTTTCTTTTTAGAAAAATTTTTCAATATAGATTTAAATAAATTACTCAGTAATAGACCAAAATTAGAGGTCTTTGTAAGTTCTGCCTTAGGATCTCTTCCTGGTTGTGGTGGTGCTATTATTGTTTTAACACAATATTCTAGAGGTAAAATATCATTTGGTTCAGTAGTTGCCACTCTAACGGCTACCATGGGTGATGCTGCATTTTTGCTAATTGCTAAAGATCCTAAAATTGGTTTTTTAATTATGATAACTGGATTTTTGGTAGGTTTTGTATCTGGTATTTTAGTAAATAAAATTCATGGTAAAAGTTTTATGAAGATTAATGGTTGTGATATCATTAGATTAAATAGTAAACCTTCAAACTATAAAGCCTCAAAAACTCTGGATATTTTTTGGATAATACTCTTAATTCCAGGGATTGTCCTAGGTGTTTTATCGGCATTTCAAATAAATTTAGAAGAGTATTTTACTAATGAATTAATTGAAGATCCTATAACTTTTTTTGGCTTTTTTGCGGGTTCCTTATGCTTAATAATGTGGATTATACCTGTTATTAGTGGTTTAAAATATAGCCCATCAAAATCAGATGAGAATATAATAAGAAGGACTGTTGCAGATTCTAATTTCATAACAACTTGGGTAATTTTAGCATTTTTAGCTTATGAATTAACAGTACATCTAGGAAATATAAATTTAGAAGCTATCTTTCAATCCTATTTTATTTTGTTACCACTCATTGGAACTATAATTGGTTTTTTGCCAGGATGTGGCCCTCAAATATTGGTAACCACATTATATTTAAACGGGATAATACCTTTGTCTGCCCAAATAGGTAATGCAATTTCTAATGATGGTGATGCGCTGTTTCCAGCTATAGCCTTGCACCCTAAAGCTGCTTTAATTGCTACGATTTACTCTGGGGTACCGGCAATAATTGTAAGTTATGCATATTTCTTTGCTTTTGAATTTTAAAAATCAAAAGTTTTAATTGATGTGTTCGTTGTTTATTTAATAATGTTCATATATTGTAATTCAAAAAGATAAAAATATTATGAATTTTAAACCAGCCAACATCCCTGATAATGATCAAAAAAGAGTAAAAGCTGTTCTAAGAACAGGTGTTTTAGATACGAGCTCAACAGAACTTTATGAAATATATTGTTTTTTAGCCAAAGAAATTACCGGTTGTCCAGTCAGTTGGACAGGGGTTATTGATTCTGAACGTCAATTTATGTTAGCCAGAGATGGATTTCCTGATGATGTTCCAATGGAAATGCCAAGAAATCAAACATTATGTCAATTTGCCTTAGAAAAAACTAAACCTCTTCTCATTAATGACATGACAAAAGATAAAAGGTTTATGTTTCATCCCGCCGTTAAAGATTTTGGGGTTAAATTTTATGCAGCCTTTCCTATTGTTACTTCTGATGGATATATTCTAGGGACATTATGCGTTAGCGATAATAGAGTAAGAAGGATATCTGCTCATAAAATAAATCTCTTAACTGAGTTGGCGGCAAAACTTGCTTACCAACTTGAAGTTCAAGTTAATCAAAGAAAGAGCACAGCTGAATCCAGTATTGAAATTATGAGCAAGTTAAAACTAAATTTTTCAGAAATAAGCCTTGAAGATGCTGTTGTCATTCTCAAGTTTTTTATTAATGATGTTATTTCAAGTGAAGAAAAACAAAAAATGTTAGACCTTGGGGTTGCAATAAAAAATAAAAATAATTTTGAAGTTTCAAAATTTGGAAGAAAAGTTCTAGATGAGTTAAATTTAAATATTGGCACACTTAAAAGAATTAAGAATCTTTCCAATAATGACGATGAACTTATGAATCTGCTTGGTCAGATATAAGGTAGAAAATGTTTGGAAAGATTTTAAATTTTAAATTCAAATCTGTAAGTGAAGCGAAGCTAGCGGCATCATTTTGTTCTGAAAAATTTGGTTCAAAAATTTCTGAATTAAATATTATTGGTCTCAATATTTTCATTAGTCAGTCTGGAGACCTTAACGTTTCAATTAAATTTGGAAGCCCTGATGCATTAAAAAAATTTGAAAGTCGTTATATTGACATTATAGCTGATTTAAAAGGAAGTCTTGTATTTAAAGAAAATAATTTTGTAGGTGTATGTACTTTTACATATGAAAAAGAAGCTGCAAGCACCGAAATGTAATATTTATTTGGAGACTAGGTAAATGATAGATGCATCAGAAACCTTTAATGGATCCTGGCCTTTCATGCCTAATTTTTATGAAGGAAATGGCTTTCTACAGCATTTTGTAGACGAAGGGCCCAAAGATGCTGATCCAATAATAATGCTCCATGGAGAGCCTACATGGGGCTATATTTACAGGAAATTTATTCCTGCTTTGGCCGAAAAAAACCGTATAATTGTTCCAGATCATATGGGTTTTGGAAAATCAGAAACACCGCAAGACAAAGATTATACTCTTAAAACTCATGTTGAAAACCTAAGTGGGTTAATTGATTTTTTAGGTTTAAAAAATGTAACTTTTATTGGTCAAGATTGGGGAGGACCAATAATCGGTGCATATTCAATTAGAAACATAAAAAATGTAAAGAGTTATTTTTTAATAAATACGCTTTTTGGATATAGCAGAGAAGAAAGACCTAAAAATTTATCGCCTTGGTTTAAATGGATCAAAAAACATCATGATGAAAACACATTAGATGGCATCCTAGGTGAACTTAGTTCTACCCTTTTATCTGTGATGAAGATTCCAAATTTTACCAATAATGGAATAATAACTGATACTTGGATTCAAGCTTACTCGTCACAATTCCCTGATAGGGCAAGTTGTATAGGTGCTATAAATTTTCCTTTAGATGCTCTTCTGAATAGAATGGTACCTTATGTTTTAGAAGGTTTTAAAATAGGAGATCTAAAATCTTTATGTTCTAAACCAGCAGTTTTAGCTTATGGAATGCAAGACAAAGCGATTGAACCTGATTATGCCATTAGAGACTTTAAAGCTCTTTTCCCTAATTCAAAAGTTGTTAAATTACCTAAGGCAGGACATTATTCTCAAGAAGATGAGCCAGAGGTATTAATAAATTTAATTAAAGATTTCGTAATAGAAAATAATAAACACAAATGAGTTTGATTTATAAAGTCTGTAGCAATAGTGAATGGGAAAAAGCTCTTGAAGAAGGTTTTTATAAAGGTTCTGAAATTGATATTAAAGATGGATATATCCATTTTTCAACAAAAGAACAATTAAAAGAAACTGTAGATAAACATTTTAAAAAACAAGAAAATTTAATTATAATCACTTTTAATACAACAGACTTAGTTGAAAATATAAAGTGGGAACCTGCAAGGAATGGTGATCTCTTTCCTCATTATTATGGTTTTATAGACATAAATTTTGCGCATAACATATATTCTTTAGAATTAGGAACTGATGGTATCCATAAATTTCCTAAAAACTTTTTCTCCTAAAAAATAGTCTAAGAATTTTTTTTGAGCATCAATACCATATTGTTCTCTAATATCTTTATTATTTATAGCATTCTGAAGAGTTTTCGAGAGTGCTGACTTATCTAATGGGTTTACACACCATCCTGTTTCAGAATCAATAACTGCGTCTCTAACTCCTCCATCAATACCAGCAATAGACGGCACTCCATAAGCAGCAGCCTCTATATAAGATATGCCAAACCCTTCTATTGAATCATTAACTTTATATGATGGCATTATAAATAGATCTGCCTTCTCAAGGAAACTCTGCTTTTCATTACCCGTTACTTTGCCGACTAATTGAGCATTATTGGATAAGTTAAGATTTTTTATGGCCTCTTTAATTTCATTAGCTTGTAATCCTTCACCACAAATATTCCAAAAAAATGGCTTTAATTCATCATTATTATTCATTTCAGACAAAGATTTTAAAACAGGAATAATTCCTTTTCTTTCTTCAAGTCTAGAAATAGTCAACAAAGACACTTTATCTGTTTTTTTATTTACGTTCTTTTTATAATTTGAAATTTTATTGAGTGAATAAGTGGGAGGAATAACCAATTTAGGCACATTTGTTAGGTTCAATTGCGATATTAGTTTGGATGTGTATGAAGAACTGCATACTATTGAATTGACTCTGTTAAGGTTATCTTTAATTCTTTTCTTTTTCTTTTGAATTGAAAGAAATTCTTGTCCATGAGCGAAAACAATTATTTTTTTAGCTTTATAAGGAACTGCATTCAAAGATTTCCAGCTATCACATATAATGATATCTTCATCTTTATAAATATTACTTACTAATTTTTTTTTAATAAAAGGTCTTAATAATTTAGGAGAAAAGTTATTATGAATATGAATTTTTGAATTAGAAATCTTTAATTTAAAATAATGATCTGGGAATACATGCGTTTCATTTATAGATGAGAGTTTTGTTGTTATTGCATGCATAACGTTTTGCATGCCACCGGTCCTAGGGGGGTATGTTTGTGTAACTATAAGATATCTCATGAGCCTTACCCTAAAATAATTTCTTATTAAATCAAATAGTTTGCTTTATTGCTATTGAAGTTTTAAAAACAAATAAATTAAATGAGGAAGATATGTATAAACTAACATTTAGCCCAGCGTCTCCATATGTTCGTAAAGTTTTATTATCAGCTTACAAGGCTGGAATTAGAAATCAAATAGAGCTAATTTCACCAGATAATCATTATGAAAACGAATTACTGAGAGGCCAAAACTCTCTTGGCAAGATACCGGTTTTACAAAAACCTGATGGTGGCTATTTATTTGATAGTAGAGTGATTATAGATCATTTTAATAGAATAGGTGGAGGTTTAATTCCTTTAGAAGGTCAAGAAAGAGATATCATTTTAACTAGATCGGCCCTTGCTGAGGGCTTAATAGATGCTTCACTGTTAATAGTTTATTCTGATAGGTATGCTGGAGGTCAAGTTCCTTCTAAAGTATGGTTAGACTTACAAATAGGAAAAATTGATAGAACTTTAGATTATCTTGAAAAAGATATTATTAATTGGTCAAGCCCATCAGGTTTTGACGCTGCAAATATTGGTCTAGGAGCTGCACTAGGCTATATGTCCTTTAGAAATGTTAGAGTATGGGAGGATAACAGGCCACAGCTTAAAGAATGGTTCAAAGATAAAGCTCATAACCTTCCTGGTTTTGTAGAGACAGTTCCTGTTAATTAATAAAATTTTAAGGCTCAATTAACACGGCTCTAAAATCATTAACATTTGTTAATGTTGGGTTAGTGAATATTAAGTCATCAATTTTTTGGAAGAAAGAATAAGAGTCATTATTATCCAAAAATTTTTGAGGAATAAGATTTTGTGATTTTGCTTTTCTTAAAGTTACATCTGATATAAATGCACCAGCATTATCTTCTACTCCATCTATTCCATCTGTATCAATTGAAAGAGCTGTTATACCATTAACTTCTTTTAAATGTATTGCCATTGACAATATAAACTCTGTATTTCTGCCACCTTTGCCATTTCCTTTGACAGTGACGGTTGTTTCACCACCAGAGAGAAGTAATATGGGTTGTTTTAAAGGAATATTTTCGAATTTCTTTTCTTTTTTTATTTTTATGGCTAATTCAGCCATTTTTTTCCCTTCTAATTTTGCTTCACCTTCAAGGGAATCTGATATTATTACCGGTTTGAAGCCTAATTTCTCAGCTTCATTATACGCGCTTTTCAATGCCATCATCGGGTTCGCCAGCATATAAGTTGGAGAATTTAATATTTTAGGGAGTTGATTTTTAATTATGATTTCTTTTAGATTTTCACTTATATCAATTTTATAATCATTTAAAATTTTAAAAGCATCGTTGTTTGAGCCACTCGCCTGTATTGTTGGTCCTGAACCTATATATGATGGGTCATCTCCAGGTATATCAGAAATCATGTATGTTGTCAGTTTTGCGGGGTAAATTGCTTCAGCAAGTCTACCACCTTTAATTTTAGAAAGAGCTCTTCTCACTATATTCATCTGATCAATGGGTGCTCCAGAAATCAAAAGCTCTTTATTTATACGTTGTTTTTCTTCAAATTTTATACCATCCGCAGGTAAAGTTAATAAAGAAGATGCTCCTCCAGAAATCAGAAATACTACATGATCATTTATATCTGCTTTTTTGGCTAAACTAAAAAGTTTTTTTGAAGCAAGTAAGCCAATTTTATCTGGCTCTGGATGTGAAGCCTCAACAACTTCTATAAATTTAGTTTTAGTAGCGTGTCCATATCTAGTAATAACAATTCCTTCAATAGGACCGTTATAACTTTCTTCAAATTCTTTAGCCATACTAGCGGCAGCTTTACCGGCACCAATAACTAATAGTTTACCTTTTGGTTTTTTTGGAAGAGTTTTAAATTTATCCGTTGGCATAGCGGCTTTTAAAGCACTATTCATAACTGATTTAAGAATATCATTTTTATGCATAAAAACTCTTTGGCTTTGATTGGTTTATTTGAAAATTGAACTAGTAAAATATTAAATTCAATATTAAATTATTTTATACAAAATTTTTTATGGGAATAAAATGTCTATTATTGAAAACAAAGTTATTGGTAACACGTTGCTTCTTACATTGAATAATTCTTCAAAAAGAAATTCTATGGTTAAAGGCTTTCATGACGAGTTTCAAAAATCAATAAAAATAGCTGATGAGAATAAAGATGTATTTTCAATTGTCATTAATGGGGCAGGTGATTTCTTTTGTGCCGGAGGAGACTTAAATGCGCTTCAAACAAGGCGTACAATGACAGAAGAACAAAGGTATGAAACTTTGGGCCAATTAAATGGAACTATTCAATCTATATTGAATTGTTCAAAGCCGATTATTTCTGCGGTTGAAGGTGGTGCTGCTGGTGCAGGTGTTTCCCTAGCAATGGCTTGTGATTTAGTAATAATGAGCGAGCATAGTTTTTTTTCTCTTGCATATGTAAAAATTGGATTAACGCCTGATGGTGCTGCAACAAAATTTTTATCTGAGACTATGCCAAGACAAATGCTTGCAGAAATGGCAATGATTGGGGGGAAAATAGATGCATCAAGGTTATATCAAATAGGGGCAATTAACGTTATATCACAAAAGGGGAATGCAACAAAAACCGCAATAGAATTATCTAAAAACTTTGAAAACCTTCCTAAAAATTCTCTTTCAAGAATTAAAAAACTTACAAGATTAGCTTATGGTAACAATTTTGAAAGTCAGTTAAAATTAGAAACTGATTTCATGGTTGAATCTCAGGGTGATAGCGAAAGCATAGAAGGAATAGATGCTTTTTTAGAAAAAAGAGAACCAAATTATAAAAAATTGAGATAAAATTTCTATTGGCACATTGATTGCTTAAGTCATGAATGTTGTATTCGAATAAGTTTTTTTATAATTTTGTTCTTTCCATTACATTCATAGTTTTTATTTTTTATTCCAGTCTTACATTTTCAAAAGAAAAATTTGAAAATTGTGAAAATATAATTAATAAAATTGAATCTTATACGGATCTACCAAAAGGTCTATTAACTGCAATAGGTAAAGTGGAGTCTGGTAGATTATTAAAAAATAAAAAATATGTAGTTTGGCCATGGACTGTTAACCATGCAGGCAAAAGCTTGTTTTTTGATACAAAAAAACAAATGGAAAAGTATGTATTAAAAAACGTTAGGGTTAAAGACCATAATATTGATGTAGGTTGCATGCAAATTAATTTAAAATGGCATAAAAACTATTTTAAAAAAATTAATGACATGTTTGCCTTAGAGCCTAATATATCTTATGCAGCCTCTTTTTTAATACAATTAAAAAATCGCCATGGTTCATGGGATGAGGCAATAAAATATTATCATTCTTCTGATCCCAAAAAAAACAAGCCTTATTTAAATAAAGTAAAAAAATTTTGGAAAATTAAAAAACAAAAAAAATATGTAAATAAAACAAAAAAATCAGATACAATTTTAATAACAGAAAGAATTAAAGATACTCAACCCTATTTGTTTAAGAGAATAGACAAAGTAAACTTCTTTAGAAAAATATTTGCTCAAAATAAATAAAGCATTGCTAAAATATTTAAAAAGTTAATATTATAAAGCTACAGTTAAGAATTACTAATATTTTGAGGCTATGAATATGAATGTTAAAGAAGCCTTTATTTCTAGAAGATCAGTAAGAAGGTTTTTGCCAGATCTGGTTTCTAAAGATAAGATTAAAAATGTTTTAGAGTGCGCAGCCTTTGCACCAAGTGGACACAATATACAGCCTTGGCATGTATATGTAGTTCAAGGAAAGAAGAAAGAAGAGATTACAAACTCTATTTTAGCTTCTATAAAAGATGGAACAGCTAAAAATTTTAAACAAGAATTTGATTATTATCCAACAGAATGGTTCGAACCATTTATATCAAGAAGAAGAGCCGTTGGTTTTGAATTGTATAAACTTCTCAATATAAGTAGAGATGACTATGAAGCTCGAGATAAACAAATGCAGGAAAATTTTCATTTTTTTGGAGCCCCAATAGGCATGTTTGTAACAATGGATAGAAGACTTGCAACAGGGACGTTCATGGATGTTGGTATGTTTATTCAAAGTATTTTAGTTGGAGCGAGAGGTGAGGGACTTCATTCTTGTGGTCAAGTAGCGTTTACAAAATTTCATACATTAATAGCAGATCACCTCGGTTTTAAAGAAAATGAAATGTTGGTTTGTGGGATATCAATTGGGTATGAAGATACCAAAGCTCCGGAGAATGATTTAAGAGTTGAAAAACTTAAATGTGAAGATTTCACAACTTTTCTTTCTTAATTATTTTTTAATTAATTTGATAAGGACATATTAATTTTGAAAATAATGAATCTTGATAGTTCTAAAAGCTATTCAATACCAGATTTATATTTAAATATAGGGCATTTATTAGATCATTTTATGATGTTAATTTTTGCAAAAGCAGCTTTTGACGCTGGTAGAGAATTTGGTTTTTCGTATGAGGAAATTATCGTTTATGGAACTCTTGGCGTAATATTGTTTGGAGCAGCTGCTCCATTAGCTGGTTGGTTGGCTGATAAATTTTCTAGAGCAATATTAATTACTATATATCCATTCGGTTTGTCTTTAGGAGCATTTTTAGCATCTATGTCTCAATCTACTGAGATGTTAGGGTTATCTTTAGGTGTTTTAGGTTTTTTTGCGGCTATTTATCATCCTGTGGGTATTGCTATGTTAATTAAAAGACCAGGAAAAGTTGGCTTAAGATTAGGTATTAATGGTGTTTGGGGGAATATGGGCGTTGCTTTTGCCCCCATTTTTACTGGTTTCCTAATAGCGTATGCCGATTGGAGGTTAGCATTTATTGTTCCAGCAATATTATGTTTTTTATTTGGTCTATCACAAATTTTTGCATTTAGAGAATTGGATGATGCACCTGCAAGGAAGAGTTTAAGCGATGGAAATAAAGAAGAATCTATAATGTCTCCTAATTGGCAAACAGTCCTAATTTGCCTTGGTATTGTTACATTGTCTGGAGGATTTATATTTGGTTCTTTAACTTTTCTTATACCAAGGTTATTCGAAGTGAATATGTTGCAGATATCAAATGATGTTGCAATTACAGGTTTGTTAGCAGGTTTTGTTTATGCTGTAGCATCTTTTTCACAAATTGGTACTGGTTGGTTGGTAGACAAGATACCTCCAAAATTTGTTTTATCGGCAATGGGTTTAGGGCAGTTAATTTTTATTTATTTTGCAAGTATTTCATTTGATTATGATTTATTATTTATAATGTTAGTAGCTATGCTTTTTGTTTTTGGACAAGTTCCGATAACTGATGCCATATTAGTTAAATATGTTAACGATAGTTGGAGAGGTCGGGTCCTTTCAATAAAATTTATGATAAACTTATGTGCAGGTGCAAGTGTTTTACCTGTGACTTCCTTTTTACTTCAAAATGGTTATGATTTTTCATTTATTCTTGAGTCCTTAGCCCTCATATCTATAGCTATAATTATATCGGGATTGCTTTTGCCTAATAAACAGTCAAATGTAGAGTTGGCAAAACAAAAATCTTTATAATTTAATCATTTTGTATAAATTTTAATCATGAATGCAGATAATATTATCATATTTACTGATTTAGATGGTTCTTTACTAAATCATGATGATTTTCAGTTCAAAAAAATCAGAAGTTTTATTATAGATTGTCTTAATTGTGGAATTAAAATAATACCGAATTCTAGTAAAACAAAAAGAGAAATTGAGGTTTTCTCAAATCAATTAGGAAAACAATTACCATTTATAGTAGAAAATGGAGCAGCCGTTCATAATCTTGATCTTCTTAATATTAATTTAAAATCAAACACTAACTCAATAATATTTAGCCGTACAATTGATGAAATTATAGAAATTTTTAAAAAAAAAGTTCCTGCAATTTTTAAAGATAAATGTTTGTTTGTTAAAGATATGAAAAAACAGAAACAAAAAGAAATTCTAGGTTTAAATGATGATTACTTACCCTTTGCTCTCAACAGAGGTTATTCAACACCATTTATATTTAATGGTTCTTCTAAACTTTTTGATGAATTTAAATTAATTTTAGAAAGTTTAGGAATGAAATTACATGAAGGTGGAAGAGTTTTAAATATTAGTGATAATTGCTCAAAAGGCTCTGCGTTAAATACCTTAGTTAACAAACTTCAAAATGATCTTTTTTTATCTCCATATGTAATTGCAGTGGGTGATAGCCCAAATGATATTTCTATGTTGAAAGAAGCTAATCAGCCATGTGTGGTTCCATTGCCTAATAAAAATAATTTAAATAATCTAAAAATGAATAATATTTTAAGGGCCAAGCAATGTGCTCCAGAAGGTTGGGAAGAAGTGATAAGACTGTCACTAAAAAAAATAAACATTAATATGATAGGTTAAAAAAATGGGTAGTTTTTATCAAAATGGTATTGTAGCAAACTTACATGATTTTTCTTATGGTACGTCAGCATATGATAATTATCAAAAGCTAGAGAAAGACCTAATAGAATTTTCAAATACAAATCCTATGGAATTAATACTTCCTTGTTTGTTTTCAGAGATAAATGGAAAAGCACTTCCTAAAATTATAGACGAAATAAATAAAATTAAATTTTTAAATCATATTGTTATAGGATTAGACAGAGCAAATAGAGAAGAATATATAAAAGCATTTAACTTTTTTAAGAAGTTAAAAACTCCCTTTTCAATTTTATGGAATGATGGCCCGAGACTCATGGAGCTTGATAAAGAGCTTTCTGAAAAAGGTTTAGCTCCTGGTGAGTTTGGTAAAGGTAGAAATGTTTGGTATTGTATAGGTATGACTTTGGCTAGAGGTAAAGCTGAATCCATTGCTTTACATGATTGCGATATATTAACATATGAAAAATCAATGTTAGCTAAATTATTTTATCCAGTAGCAAATCCATTTTTCAATTTTCAATTTTGCAAGGGTTATTATCCCAGAGTTGCCGATGGAAAAATGAATGGAAGGGTCTCTAGATTATTAGTTTTTCCACTTCTATTAGCTATGGAAAAAACTATTGGAAGGAGTGAATATTTAGATTTTATGAAATCCTTTCGCTATCCATTAGCAGGAGAGTTTTCGTTTAGAAAAAGCTTATTACCTGAACTTAGAATTCCTTCCGATTGGGGATTGGAAATTGGAGTTCTTTCTGAAATGCAAAGAAATCACTCTAGTAATAAAATTTGTCAAGTTGATTTGGCTCAAACTTACGATCATAAACATCAAGACTTATCAGAACACAATGATGATGCTGGTCTATCTAGAATGTCTATCGATATTACAAAAGCATTGATAAGAAAACTAGCAACACAAGGAAATATTTTCAGTTTAGAAACCTTTAGGAGTATTAAGGCTACATACTATCGAGCTGCCTTAGACATGATTGATATTTATAGAAGTGATGCGAGAATGAATGGTTTATCATTTGATTCCCACCTTGAAGAAAAGGCTGTAGAACTTTTTGCTTTAAATATTATGAAAGCAGGAGAGTCATTTTTTGAAAACCCAATGGAAACACCTTTTATACCAACATGGAATAGAGTTTTAAGCGCTATACCTGATTTTCTAGATAGGTTCAAAACATCTGTTGAATTAGATAATGCAGAACTTACAAAATAAAGCAAATAACGCTATCAATTTAGATATCTTAAAAAGACTTAGATATATATATGGATCAATAATTACCGAAGAAAAAACGCTAGGGTATGCAAAACGAATTAATGAGCTGATTGATAATTACAAATCAAAAAGTAATTTTAAAAAAAAAGAAGAATCTTGGTCTGAAAAAACAGTCTTACTTATTACATATGCTGACAATATTAATAAAGGTGTAAGTGGTAAAACATTAGAAGACTTCACTTTATTTTATAAAAAATATTTTTCAGGTTTCCTTGATACTATTCATTTTTTACCATTTTTTACATCAAGTAGTGATGGTGGTTTTTCAGTTAAAAATCATGAAGAAATAGATCCTTTTTTTGGTAATTGGGAAGACATTAAAAAAATATCCAAAAATGCCGATATCATGACAGATTTAGTATTAAACCATGCTTCTTCACAGGGAAAATGGTATAAAAATTTTACTGATAACAAAGATCCAGGACAAAATTATTTCTTCACTGTAGATGAAAGTTATGATTGCACTAAAGTTATTAGGCCAAGAGATCATGATCTTTTAAAAGAAGTTAAATTAAAAAATGGTAGTAAAACTCTTTGGTGTACATTTAGTTATGACCAAATTGACTTAAACTTTAAAAATCCTGATGTTTTATTAGAGTTCATTAAAATAATAATTAAATTCTCAAGTTATGGGATAAAAATATTTAGGCTAGACGCTGTGGCCTTTATCTGGAAAGAGACTGGAACTACTTGTCTTAACTTATCAGAAACACATGAAATAATTAAATTGCTTAGAGATATAGTAGATCAGCTTGATGAAAATATTGTTATAGTAACAGAAACAAATTTACCTAAGAATGAAAACCTCAGTTATTTTGGCAAAAATGATGAAGCCCATTGGATATATAATTTTCCACTTCCGCCACTGATCATTTATACATTTTTATTTGAAGACTCCTCACCCATTACCAAATGGAGTATGAAAATGCCCCCTGCACAATTTGGAAATGCATACCTCAATTTTATAGCCAGTCATGATGGTATAGGTATGAGACCTGCTGAGGGGGTTTTGTCTGATAATGAGATTGATAATATGCTTGTACGTTTAAAAAAGAATGGTAGCGAGTTCTCAATGAGAAAAGTACAAGCGGATGAAGATAAGGTATATGAGGCAAACATATCTCTATTCAGTGCTCTTGAATTTACAGATAATGATAATGAAGGAGCCTTTGCCTTAAAAAGATTTATTGCTTCACACTGTGTTATTTTAGCAATTGAAGGTGTACCAGCTTTTTACTTTAACTCTTTTTTTGCAACTAAAAATGATAAAATTTCATACTCAAAAAATGGAATTAAACGAGATCTTAATAGGCATAAATGGAATTATTCAGATTTAGTTTCAAGAATTAATAATAGTGATTCACTAGAAAATAAATGTTTTTCTATTTTAAGAGAATTAATATTGATACGAAAGGCTCAGCCCGCCTTCCATCCTAATGCAACTCAATTTACTTTGAATATAGATAAAAGTATTTTTTCAGTTTGGAGACA
>CAKZQZ010000013.1 GCA_937142855.1 uncultured Alphaproteobacteria bacterium
TTATAATAAATCTGAGCAGTATCAAAGTAACCTGTTTTCAAAACATTCTTAATTGGTTTAGTATCACCCAAAGCAGTAATTCCTATATTTTCAACTCGTCCATCTTCTTTTAGCTTAAGCATAATATCAGACACACCATTTGTAGATAATATTTCTTTTTCTGTAAGTGCATCAGAGCTCTTATCAATTTTAATTTTATTATGTAACTGATACAAGTTTAACCTGTCTAACTTTAGTCGTTTTAAACTATTATCTAATTTTCTATCTATTTGAGATTCAAACGTTTCGGAACTTTGTGGATCTAGTCGAGCCTTTGAAGAAACGTATAATTTTTCCTCTTTTTTTAAACAAGCTAATAAGGAGCCAATATTTTTCTCTGAAACACCCTCACTATAACTCTCAGCTGTATCTATCCAATTTATCCCTGACGCTAGCGCCAGTTCAATTGCCCTTTCCATGACTTTATATTCTGCATCAATAAAAAGTCCTCCAACCCAGCCACCTCCAAGAGTAATTTGAGAAACTTCTAAGTTTGTTCTGCCTAATTTATTTTTTTTCATAATATTATTATCTTTATTTAATAAAAGTTATGTTAGGTATGCTATCTAATTAAAGCTCTCTTCAATCTAATAGATAACTTTTCATGAATAAAGACCAAATAATTTTTAAAAATCTAGTTTTAGGTTCCTTCTTAGCCTCTTTGTCAGCGTTTCTTGGAGGATCTACATTTGTGTTTACTAGACTTTTAGTCGAAAATATTGATCCATTCACATTAAGTTTTTTACGTTATGGTCTAACAGGTTTAATCTTATTTCTATTATCAATATCTTATTTTTTTAAAAATAAATTTGATAAAGTTGACCTTATACCAATGAGCCTTCTTGGCTTAGCAATGATTTCTCTTTTCCCAAACTTTATGGCATTAGGCCTTGAACATACTACTGCATCAAGAGCAGGTTTGCTTTATGCAACTATGCCACTATGCACAATTATAATAGCCTTTTTTTTTAAAATTGAAAAAATAACTTTTAATAAATCTTTAGCAGTTTTAATTGCAATTTCTGGTGTGACTTTTTGTATGTCAGAAAAAGTTGATGACAATCTAAGTGAAACATTAAAAGGTGATTTTTTAATGATGATAGGTGTGCTAGCGGCATCTTGCTTTACAGTGTTTTCAGGAAAATATTTAAAAAAATATGGTAATATTCAAGTAATGATTTTTGTTATGTTTATAGGGAGTTTAATAAACTGCTTAGTGACAGTAATTTGGGGATCAACTCTTCAAACATCATTCAATTTAGAACAACATGAAATTATTGCCTTTTTAATGTTGGTTATTCCTGGTGGCGTTTTAATGATGTTTTGCTGGGGAAAAGCTTTACAGCTGATCTCGCCAACCCAAGCAGCTATATCACTTGGTTTTAACCCACTCTCTGCCATTTTGCTTGGATACTTAATTCTTAACGAACCAGTTACATTTAGATTAGCAATTGGATTTACCTCAATAATATTTGCAATCTTATTAGCTAACTGGAAATTAAATAAAAAATAATTTTCAATTATTTTAAGCTTTCTTTGAGTAACTTATTTACCAAACCTGGATTAGCCTTTCCTTGAGATAATTTCATTACTTGGCCAACAAAAAATCCAAGGAGTTTATCTTTTCCACCTAGGTAATCTTTAACTTTATCTTGATTTTCTGAAATGACTTTGTCTATTAATTTCATAATTGCTTTATCATCTGAAACTTGTTCTAGACCTTTTTCTTTAACAATTTCAGATGGAGATTTTTTAGTAACCATCATGTCAGAGAATACATCCTTGGCAATTTTACCTGATATCACACCTTTCGAAATCAAAGCTATTAATTCTCCAAGCTTTTGAGGAGTAACTGGACTATTTAAGAACATTATATTTTCTTTTTTTAATGCTCCAAAAAGTTCTGTAATCATCCAATTAGCAGTCAATTTACCATCAACACCATTTGCAGCTTCTAAGTAAAAATCGACAAAATCTTTTTCTTCAACTAATATTGATGCATCATAATCTGTAATTCCATAATCATTAACTAACCTTTTCTTCAGAGTATCAGGTAATTCAGGCAACGTTCCTTTAATTTCCTTTACCCATGAATCTGAAAATTCTAGAGGTAACAAATCTGGGTCAGGAAAATATCTATAATCATGAGCATCTTCTTTACTTCTCATCGATCTAGTTTCTCCAGTAGATGTATCAAAAAGTCTAGTTTCTTGTTTAATTTTGCCCCCTGCCTCAATGATGTCTACCTGCCTTTCAGCTTCTGATTGAATAGCTTGTATAATGAAACGAATAGAGTTTAAGTTTTTTATCTCACACCTAGTTCCAAATGCATCACCTTGTTTTCTAACAGACACATTACAATCAGCTCTAAGGGACCCCTCTTCCATATTCCCATCACAAGCTCCAATATAACGTAGAATAGACCTGATTTTTTTTACATATGCTCCTGCTTCTTGGGGAGATCTAATGTCAGGCTTAGATACAATTTCCATTAGAGCAACACCTGTTCTATTTAAATCAATAAATGATTTAGTTGGATGCTGATCATGCAATGATTTCCCTGCATCTTGCTCAAGGTGCAGTCTTTCAATACCTATTGTGGTTTGATTACCATCATCTAAATCAATTACTATTTCGCCCTCTCCAACAATTGGTTTTGTAAACTGACTAATTTGATAGCCTTGAGGTAAATCAGCATAAAAATAATTTTTCCTGTCAAAAACTGAGGTATTATTAATTTGTGCATTTAAGGCCAAGCCTGTTTTAACAGCTTGCTCCACACAAAATTTATTAATAACAGGAAGCATCCCTGGCATTGCCGCATCAACTAAAGACACACTTGAGTTTGCATCAGAACCAAAAGAAGCTGACGCACCTGAAAACAATTTTGATTTGCTAGAAATTTGTGCATGGATTTCAAGGCCAATCACCATTTCCCAAATACCAGTATCGCCTTTAACCTGTCCTGGTTTCAAATTTAATGTATCATTCATTTTGCAGCTCCTTGAGCAATTACATTAAAATTGGCACTTTTTTCTAAAGTATGAGCTACACTTATTAAATTGGGCTCATCAAAAGAATTTGCAATTAATTGAATACCTACTGGCAGCCCCGCTTTGTCTAACCCGACAGGTATAGATATGCCGGGCAAACCCGCTAAACTTGCCGGAACAGTGAAAATATCATTCAGGTACATTGTAAGAGGGTCTTGCTTTTGTCCTAACTCAAATGCTGTTGAAGGGGTTGACGGAGTTAATAGAAAGTCAACATTTTCAAATGTATTGTCAAAATCTTCTTTGATTAATCTTCTTACTTTTTGAGCCTTTAAATAGTATGCATCATAATATCCAGAAGATAATACGTATGTGCCAATCATTATCCTTCTTTGAACCTCGTCACCAAAACCCTCACCACGGGTTAATTCATACATATCATCTAGGCTTTCAGCTTCTTTTCTTGTTCCATATCTTACACCATCATATCTTGCCAAATTACTTGAGGCTTCTGCAGGAGCAATAATATAATAAACGGGAAGAGCATACTTTGTATGGGGCAAAGATACCGGAATGATTTCTGCACCACTATCCTTCAAAAATTGAATTGATGTTTCATAAAAGCTTACTATGTCTTCAGAAATGCCATCTTGAGTATATTCTTTCGGAATACCAATTTTTTTTCCTTTGATACTTTTATCTAGATAGGAGGTTAAGTCAGGCATTTCTAAATTAGCTGATGTTGAATCTTTATTGTCATAGCCTGCCATTGAGTTGAGCATAATTGCGGCATCGCTCACAGTCCTTGTTAATGGACCAGCTTGATCCAATGATGAAGAAAACGCTACAATTCCCCATCTAGAGCATCTACCGTATGTTGGTTTAAGACCTGTAATACCACAAAACGCAGCAGGTTGTCTTATTGATCCACCAGTATCTGTTCCTGTTGCTGCTAAAGCTGACCTTGACGCAACCGCTGCAGCAGAACCTCCTGATGATCCGCCTGGTGACATTGGAATAGTTTTTGACCATGGGTTTATAACATTTCCTTTTGCAGCAGTCTCATTGCTAGATCCCATTGCGAATTCATCACATGACAGTTTACCTAACATTACAGCTCCATCATTCCATAAATTCTGTGTGACAGTACTCTCATATGTAGGATAAAAGTTTTCTAGAATTTTTGAAGATGCAGTAGTTTTTATGTCTTTAGTACAAAACATATCTTTAACACCGATAGGAATACCTTCCAGAGGTCCTGCTACTCCCTGATTAATTTTTTTATCTGAATTTTTAGCCATTTCTAATGCATAATCTTTTTGTAAATCTATATATGCACCTAAGGAAGAAGTTTTTTCAATTGCATCAAGATAAGCTTTGGTCAATTCAACTGATGAAATTTCTCTATTTTTAAGGGACTTTTGGGCACTAGATAGATCAAGGTTAAGTAAATCAGACATTATTCAATTACCTTTGGCACTACAAAAAAACCACTCGAACTTTCTGGAGCATTTTTAAGAACTAATTGTTCAATATTACCATCTGTTACCTCATCATTTCTTAAGGGTAATTTATGCCCTGTTACAGATGCTAGAGGTTCTACATTAGAAGTATCCACCTCATTTAATTGCGCAACAAACTCTAATATATTGTTTAAATCGTTAGTAAGATTTTGTTTGTTTTTTTCAGGTATTTGAAGACGAGCTAACCTAGCTATTTTATTAACAGTTGGAATATCAACAATTGATTTTATGTTGGACATTTTTATTCCTTCATTACATTGATATATTTTAAATTTATATGAAAGTCTGTTAGCATCAATTATGCCTATCTTCAAGCCTGATGAATTTTTGTTGAATATTTTGCCCAAAAAAAGACTTTTAGGTATAGATCCTGGAACAAAGACCTTAGGGATTGCTGTTAGTAATTCTGATTGGACTATAGCATCTCCAGTTTCTACTATAAAAAGAAATAAGTTAAATTCAGACATCAATCACCTAATATCAATTTTTAATCAATACGAAATAACAGGTTTAGTAATGGGTTGGCCCCTCAATATGGATGGAACTATTGGTCCAAGGTGTGATTCTGTTAGAGATTTTACAATAAGTTTAATGAATGTTGTTGACTTGCCAGTTTTGCTTCAAGATGAAAGACTATCCACAATGGCTGTAGAAAGGCCAATGATAACACAGGATTTATCAAGGAAAAAAAGAAAATCTAGAAAAGACTATTTAGCAGCAAGTTGGATATTACAAACAGCGCTAGACGGATTGCAAAAAAAGATGTAGTAATATTTTTTTAATGAATGATTTATTAAACAAAATTCAAAAAAACACATCCACTTCTCCGGTTAAACTTTCTTCCCATCATCTTCTTTCAATTGAAGGAATGGACAAATTAGAAATACAAAGCTTAATTGACAGAGCAGACTTTTTTGCAAATTTAGATAAACATAGCGATACAAAATTTCTTCAAGGTTATGTAGTTTTAAATGTTTTTTTTGAAAATTCTACAAGGACAAGGGTATCGTTTGAATTAGCAGCAAGAAGACTCGGTGCTGAAGTAATTAATATATCTTTAATAAACTCCTCAATAAAAAAGGGAGAAAGCCTACTTGATACAGCAAGCACATTGAATGCAATGAAACCTGATCTTTTAATTGTTCGACACCCACATAGTGGAGCTCCAATTTTATTTGCTAATTATTTAAATTGTAGCATTATTAATGCCGGAGATGGAAGACACGAACACCCAACTCAAGCATTGTTAGATGCATTAACTATTAAAAGAAGGATAGGATATTTAGAAGGTTTAAAAATAAGTATATGTGGAGATATAGCTAATAGTAGGGTAGCTCGTTCCAATATACATTTACTGACAATAATGGGTGCAGAAGTTAGGTGCGTGGCCCCTCCAACCCTGATGCCTTCTGGCCTGGAAAAATTAGGCGTTAAATGTTTTTACAACATGAAAGAAGGAATAAAAAATTCAGATGTAGTAATGCTTTTACGGTTACAAAACGAAAGAATGTCTGGAACAGAAAATCCTTCTGAAAGAGAGTATTTTAAGTTCTTTGGTCTTGATGAAACAAAGCTTTCTTTAGCTAACTCAAATGCTGTTATCATGCACCCTGGTCCCATGAATAGAGGTGTTGAAATAGCATCAGCATTAGCAGATGATACAAATAGAAGCCTCATTAAAACTCAGGTTGAAATGGGGGTCGCAGTAAGAATGTCTATTATTGAAGCGTTAAATTATACAAAACATCAAATTTGAAAAACTAAATGGCTTACTCAATATTTAAATCAATAAAAGTCGTAAATCCAGAGATCGATGTCAGTGATATTTTTGATGTCATAATTGAAGACAATAAAATCAATGCAATTGTTAAAAATTTTGATGAAGTAATCCTATCTGATAAAAATCCAATAACTTTTTATAACTGTAATGGGCTAACAATGGCTCCTGGATTAGTAGATATGAGAGTTAACATAGGGAAAACTGAAAACTTAAAACTTACCCAAAAAGTAGCTTCAGAAAATGGAATAACTTCTATGGTTCTTCTACCTAATCAAACGCCTAAACTAAACAATCCTTCTATAATAGATCATATTCAAAGACAATCTGAAGACCCTTCTCTTCCTAAAGTTTGGGTTTATGGTGCTGCTACTAAAGATGACCAATCATTACAAATGTGTGAATTAGGGCTTATGGCTGAATTGGGAGCCGTAGGCTTTACTAATGGTAACAAAAGTATAAAAAATAGTTTAGTTTTAAGGCGTGTAATGAGTTACGCTCAAATGATCAACCGCCCTATCATTCAACATGCTGAAGACGAAGATTTATCAGGATTAAATCAAGCATCTACCACTTCTATTAGGGGTGAAATGAATGAAGGTGAGGTCTCAACAAGGCTTGGTTTAATTGGTATACCCTCTTGTGCTGAAGTCATAATGATTGAACGAGATATTAGATTAGCGAAATTAACTGGTGTTCATTATCATGTGGCACACGTGTCAACTAGAGATGGTATTGATGTAATAAGAAAAGCAAAAAAAGAAGGAGTAAAAATAACTTGTGATACTGCTCCACCTTATTTTGCTCTCAATGAAACTGAATTACTTAGTTATAACACAGCATTTAAACTTTCTCCTCCACTACGATGTGAAGATGATAGGTTGGCGGTAATAGAAGGTATACAAGATGGTACGATAGATGCTATCGCGTCAGATCATCGTTCAAGGTCAAATGACACTAAAATTCAACCTTTTTCTGCCGCATCAATAGGTGCATCAGGAATTGAAACTCTATTTTTACTTACATTAGAATTAGTGCATAAAAAAATTATTGATTTAAACAAAGCTGTTTCTCTATTAACAACCAATCCAAGCAATATCTTGAATATAGAAAAAAATAAAATAGATAATAATAAAAAAGCTACCTTTATAGTTTTTGATGAAAACGCTATTGGAAAGATTGATAAAAATAATTTGAAAACAAGCCCTACGCCATTTCATGGACGAAAAACTTCTGGGAAAGTTTTAGGCACTTTTATTAATGGCCATGCTACTTATATCCATAAAGATTTAGAAGAAAAAATCAAAAAATGATCTTAGATCAAAATTTTTTAATCTTTTCATCCTTATTTGTTTTTTTTGGATATTTAGTAGGGTCAATCCCATTTGGATTAATATTAACCAGAGCCAATGGTATTGGAGATATTAGAAAAATAGGAAGTGGAAATATTGGTGCCACTAATGTTTTAAGAACAGGTAACAAAAAATTAGCTTTAATGACCCTATTACTTGATGGAGTTAAAGGAGCATTAGCAATTTATTTGGTTAAAGTAATATCTAATTATGAAATAGTATCAAATTTAAATAATAATAATTTTTTTGAATGTGTTGCAGGTGTTTCAGCCGTTATTGGTCACTGTTATCCAATTTGGCTAAAATTCAACGGTGGAAAAGGTGTGGCAACTGGTTTTGGTGTAATACTTTACTTCGACTTTTTCATTGGAATAATAAGTCTTATTATGTGGCTTTTAGTTACTAAAATATTTAAAATAAGTTCGTTATCTGCGCTCACTGTTTATATTTTAATTCCTATACTAATGTTTATAAATTCAATAGAAAATGTCTTTTTGATTTCTTCTATAATAATTTCATGCGTTTGCTTTATTAAACATAAAGACAATATTAAAAGACTTTTAAAAGGGTCTGAGCCAAAAATATAGAAATATTACTATTGTTATTTCACAAAAGTAATGTTATCTGCACTAAAAAATAATTAAGTCATTAAATATATATATTAAGGCTAACATAAATGAAATTAGTAATAGTTGAATCTCCTGCTAAAGCTCAGACCATTAATAAATATTTAGGTAATGATTATAAAGTTATTGCTTCTGTTGGCCACATTCGAGACCTTCCATCAAAAGATGGAGCTGTTCTACCAGATGAAAATTTTAAAATGTCTTGGGAAATGAACAAAGATAAAGACAAGGTTATTAAAGAAATAGTAGGCGCGTTAAAATTAGCTGACAGACTAATTTTAGCTACTGACCCAGATAGGGAAGGAGAAGCTATTAGCTGGCATTTAAAAGAAATACTTGATAATAAAAAGACCACCCTAGGAAAACCAGTTGAAAGAGTTGTTTTCAACGAAATTACTAAAAATGCTGTTTTAGAGGCTATGAAATCACCAAGGGACATAAACTCTGAACTTGTTGAAGCATATTTAGCAAGAAGAGCCTTAGATCACCTTATTGGTTTTTCAATTTCTCCTATTTTATGGCGGAAACTACCTGGCTCCAAGTCTGCCGGAAGAGTGCAATCAGTGGCCCTAAAGCTAATTTGTGAGAGAGAAATTGAAATAGAAAAATTTAATATTGAAGAATATTGGTCAATATCTTCTATTTTTTCTACAATGAAAAAAGAAGAATTTTCTTCTAGGTTAACTTTTCTTAATTCTCAAAAACTAGCAAAAATGGATATTAAAAATGAGAAAGAAGCTAATATAGCTCTAGAGAAGATTAAGAAATCAAAATTCAATATTGTAAAAATTGAAAGCAAAAGAGTTAAAAGAAATCCTTTACCCCCCTTCACCACTTCAACCCTTCAGCAAGAAGCCTCAAATAAATTAGGTTTTAATGCTTCGAGAACTATGCGTATTGCACAGAAATTATATGAAGGAATAAATGTAGGTAGTGAGACAACAGGATTAATAACTTACATGAGAACAGATGGAGTTCAACTAAGTTCTCAAGCAGTAGAAGAGTTACGCGAGGAAATTACTAACCGTCATGGAAAAAATTATATTCCTCAAAACCCAAGGATATACAAATCTAAAGCTGCGAATGCTCAAGAAGCCCATGAGGCAATTAGACCAACTACAATATCACGTGATCCTGATAGTATATCTAAATATTTAGACACTGAACAACTTAAACTTTATGATTTAATATGGAAAAGAACTATCTCAAGTCAGATGCAATCTGCTGAACTAGATGAAACCGCTGCAGATATTTCAAATCAAGACCAAACAGTTACTTTTAGAGCTAACGGCTCTCAAGTCATTTTTCCTGGCTTTTTTATTTATAGAGATAGAGAAGATGATAGATTATTACCAAATTTTGTTGAAAATGAAAGTGTCAATTTAATTGATCTTAAAAGTGAACAACATTTTACACAACCACCGCCTAGATACACGGACGCAAGCTTAATTAAGAAAATGGAGGAGTTGGGTATTGGTAGACCATCTACATATGCCTCTATTTTACAAGTTTTAGTCAATAGAAGTTATGTTGAAAAAGAAAAAGGAAAACACATACCGCAAGAAAGAGGTAGAATTCTAACTGCTTTTTTAAATAATTTTTTTGGTAAATATATTGAGTATGACTTCACAGCAGATCTTGAAAAACAATTAGATAAAGTATCTGATGGAAAACTTAATTATAAAAATTTATTAAAGGAATTTTGGGATGGTTTTAAACCCCATCTAAGTAAAATGTCTGAACTTGAAAGAGACAAAATACTTGAGGCTTTAGAAAAGGAATTAGCTGAACTATTCTTTCCTACAGATGATCTAAAAAACGGAGCCCCTAATAGGAAATGTCCTACTTGTTCTAATGGTAATTTAGGATTAGAATTAGGTAAATATGGTGCTTTTATAGGCTGTTCAAATTACCCTGAATGTAAATTTACAAAACAGATTGCTAGTAATCAGGATAAAGATGAAAATAATACTAATGATAATTTCATTCCTGATAATGATGGTGTTTTAGGCATTGATCCAGTTACAGGATTAAATGTTTTTATTAAAAAAGGACCTTATGGCGTTTACCTGCAACTTGGTGATGAAAAGAAACCCAAAAGAACTAGTATTCCTAAACTCGTTAGTGCAAAAGAAATAAATTTAGAAAAAGCTTTAGCTTTTCTCTCTTTACCAAGATTGATAGGAAAACATCCTGAAACTAACCAAGATATTTCTGCTGGAATAGGAAGATATGGACCTTATTTAAAATATGATATCAATTTTATAAGTTTGCCGGCAGACGAAACAGTTATCAATATAGGTCTAAATCACGCTGTAGTTTTGATTGCTGAAAATAGTGAAAAATTAGGTAAAGTGTTAGGTGATCACCCTGATGGGAATGGTAAAGTTTTTGCAAAATCTGGTAGATTTGGACCTTATGTTGAGCATAATAAAATTAGGGCAACATTACCTAAAGACACTTCTTTAGAAGAAATAAATTTAGAATTGGCTATCCAATTGTTAACTGCCAAAGCAGCAAAACCTAAAAGATCAACTAAGAAAATTAATAAGTCTAAAAAGAATAAATAGTTTTAATGATAATTCTTCAAAATATAAAAATAAAAAATTAATAATTTGGTAACATCTAAAGGTACCAAAATTTTATCAATAACAGTATTAAGCTTGGATGCTGATGGTTTTGCTATTGGCGAAATTTTAGATAGTACTAATCAAATAGAAATTCCGTTTAATACTAATAATATTGATTTTAATTTAGGTGACATTTTATTAGTTGAAGCTAAAGAGATAAATAATGTTTGGATTTTTATAAAAATAATAAAAAAAGTTAATATCGAGAGAAAACAGTTTTTCGCTATAGTTAAATTAAAATCAAAAAATCTTATACTTCAAGAATTAGAAAGAGGTTCAAAATATAAAGAAAAAATAGAACCTATACCCTCAAACAATTATTCAATCAAAAATGGTGATATAGTCAGAGCCCAAATAGCTTCGGGTAAAATTTTAAACAAGATTAAAATCAAGAAAATTAAAAAAAACAAATTACGAAACAAAAGAGAAAAGTTATTTGCTGAAATATTAGAGGTAATTGGCTCGAGTTTTGACCCTAAAACATTTTCTTATCTTTCAATAAAAGAGAATAATATTAGAAATGAGTTTAACGAAAACATAAAAAACGAACTAAAATTAGTAAATGCATCTGATATTAATAAAAGAACAGACATAAAATCTATTCCATTTGTAACAATAGATGGAGATGACGCTAGAGATTTTGATGATGCTGTTTTTGCTGAAAAAACTCATGATAATATGTGGCGAATATTAGTGTCTATTGCCGATGTATCTCATTTTGTTAAACTAGATTCAAACTTAGATAAAGAGGCCAAGGAAAGAGGTAATTCTGTTTATTTACCTAATCTAGTTATTCCTATGCTTCCTGAGGAATTGTCAAATGATCTATGTTCATTAAAGCCCAATGTAGATAGATTATGTTTAACAGTAGAGATAACGTTAAATAATGATGGAAAGAAATTATCTCATAAATTTTTTAGATCGATTATTAATTCACAAAAACGCCTTACTTATCATGAAGTTGAAAACATTATTGATAATAAAACACCTTACACTGATTATGATAATAAAGTTATAGAAGTTATTGAATCCTTATATGAAGTTTATCTAATTCTTCAAAAGCTAAGGGAGCAAAGAGGGGCACTTAATTTAGATTTACCTGAAAAGAAAATTTTATTTGATGATAAAAATTGGCCCACTGAGGTAAAAAAAGTTTATGGGTTAAAAAGTAATAAAATTATCGAAGAATTAATGATCCTAGCCAATGTTTGCGCTGCAGAAGAAATACAGAAATATAATAGTGAATCAATTTATCGTATTCATGAACCCCCAAGCCCAGAAAAATATAAAACCTTAATTGATTTAATAGGTAAACCCCTAGCAAACAACTTAATTGGCAAAATACCACACCCATCATTAATGAACAAAATTTTAGAACAAACTAAAGAAACTCCTGACTATGAAATGATAAACCAATCAATTTTAAGAAGTCAGTCTCAAGCTAAATATAACAATATAAATAAATCACATTTTGGTTTAGCTCTGAAAAACTATGTTCACTTCACATCACCAATTAGACGATATGCCGACTTACTGATACATAGACAAATTATTGAAATCATAAATACAAAACCCAAAAAGAAAAATGATACAAACCTCAAACAAAAAAATAATTTAGATTTAATTTGCGAGCATATTTCAAGCACTGAAAGAAAAGCAATAGTTGCAGAAAGAAAAACTATAGATCGACTTATCGCATTAATATATCAAGAACGCATTAATGAAATAATTGAGTGCGTAATCCTTTCAGTTCATAAATTTGGAATATTTGTCTCTATAGATGAAGGAATAGCTGACGCATTAATGCCGGTAAGAGAGTTACCATATGACTGGTATAAATATAATGAAAAGAAGCAATCACTGACTGGTGAAAGTAATGGCCTTATTTTCAATGTTGGAATGAAATTAAAAGCTAAAATAACTGAAGTCGATTCATCTACTGGAAGTATATTAGTAAAATTGGATAGTAGCTTTTATAATGGTGAAATGAGAAAACGAAAAGGGAAACGTTATAAAAGAAAATAAAAATAACGAAACTTGACTTTAAAAAAAAAATACATAAATTAAGCATAATTATTGGAGAATAGAATGGCTAAACCAGCTACACTACAGATTAAACTACTAAGTACTGCCGATACGGGCTTTTTTTATGTAACAAAAAAAAATCCAAGAACTAAGCCTGAAAAATTGGAATTAAAAAAATACGATCCTAAGATTCGTAAACACGTGATATTTAAAGAAGCAAAAATAAAATAATTTTTAATTACATTTTTCTTCTTTAACCCTCTCAAAGCTCTTTAATGTTGCCTTTATTTCAAAATCGCCGTAATCAACCTCGTAATAATGTGCAATACCCTTATCATCAAGGTCTAACTTAATTTCGTAATCTGGATCACCTTTTCTAGAGTTTTGACTATAAAAAGCAATTTTCATTGGCCAAACTTTACTATTCGATAAAAATTTAAAATCTTGTGAGGTTGATTGCTTTTTTTTTCCAATAAAAGCAGAAACTGTTTTAACAAATTCTTTGTCTTCATTTCCAAAAAAAACTTTTTGTGTATATAATTTTTCTCCAGATTCAGCCTTTTGAATTATTTTTCTTAAATGTTCTACAGGAAACAATAAATCTTTATTAAAAGATAAACTTTTTATATTGTCTTTAATCAAATACCCTTGGATTTTACTTTTATTTTTCTCAACATAACCCTCATAGGCATTCTTACCACTAAATTGGCTATCATCATTTAGTTCAAAGCTATGCTTAGTCCCTGCGAAATTTTCAAAAGTAGAATAAGCAGACAAACTGTTGGATGTCTTTTTATTTGGTAAATCATATATGAGAACATAATCTTCCCTAACATTCCAACCCTCACATCCTTTCTTTATTTCAAAATATGTTTGACCTTGACCACCCTCAAGGAAACTTCCATCTTTTATATTTTGAATTAATAGTGAATATGTAGCTTTATGAGACAAAATCTCTGCTGAAGTATTACTAAAAAAATATATTGAAAATAAAAACGCTAAAAAAAAATTTTTAATAAACATACATTCTATCTCTTCGTTTAAATCTTTTATTAAAATTTAAATAATGTTGTTTTATAGATAATTTGTTTTAAATTAAATAACTATGTTTAAATCAAACACTATAATCACTGATAACAATACATTAAAAGATTTCTATAATAAATGTATAAAAGAAAAAGTATTAGCTATTGATACAGAGTTTATTAGAGATAATACATATTACCCATCTTTATGTTTAGTCCAAATTGCTGGCGAAAACTTTTCTGCAGCTATAGACCCACTGTCTGGTATAGAAATGCAGCCTATTTGGGATTTACTTGCTAATGAAACTATTCTAAAAGTTTTTCATTCAGCAAGACAAGATATAGAAATTTTTCTTCATCTAACAGGAGAAATACCTAAATCAATATATGATACTCAAATTGCTGCTATGTTTTGTGGGTTGGGAGACCAAGTTGGCTACGAAAAATTAGTAAATAAATTTTTAGATATTTCAATAAATAAGGAAAATCAATTTACAAATTGGCTACAAAGGCCATTAACAAAAAATCAATTGGATTACGCAATCTCTGACGTCACGCATTTGATTAGAATTTATTATCTTATTTCACAATTAATAAAAGAATTAAAACGTGATTCTTGGGTAGAGAAGGAAACAAATCACCTCACTAATAAGAGTTTATATATTACAGAACCAAAAACTGCGTGGGAAAGGATTAAAATTAAACAAGCGAATAGAGAAACACTCAACTATTTAAAAGATCTTGCATCATGGAGAGAAATAGAATGTAAAAAAAGAAACATTCCTAGAAATAGACTGATTAGAGATGAAACTTTAGTCAATATCGCAATTTTAAAACCTTATGAAATAAATAAGTTAAAAAAAATTAGAGGTATCTCAAAAAATTTATCAAACGATGATTATAACCAGATTATAGAAACTCTGAAACATTCTAGAAAATGTAATTCTAATCAATGGCCCCAAATCAACAACACATATAAGAAACAAAATATTGATAAATGTTGTTTAGAATTATTAAGACTTTTACTTACATATTGTTCAGACAAAAGTGGTTTAGCACAGAAATTAATTGCTGACTCAGAAGATTTAAGAGATATTTTGTATGAACCGAATGAAAATCATAAAATATTTAAAGGATGGCGAAAGGAAGTTTTCGGAAATTATGTTAGGTTATTATTAGAAGGAAAATTAGCATTTTCTATTGAAAATAAAAAAATTAAAAAAATCAAACTTTAACGTAAGCTTAAACTTTCAAAAACAGCTCTAATAGTTTTATAATTTACTTTTTCTTTTTTTTCTAAACAATAATAATCAAGTTTATCTATCATTTTAATTATATTTTCAAAACTTCGTTCTACTCTTTGCAAAATATAAAAAATATGCTTATCACTCAAAAATAATTTTTTATCATTAGAATATTTAACTATAAAAGAATATAACAACACATCATCAGGTATTTTAATTTCACTAGATATTAGACTACGTATCCTTGAATTTAAATCTTCTAAACCCCAATCCATCATATGAGGAGACAATGTTGATAAGAACAAAACAGAACCATCAGAGTTTATAACTCTATTTAAAAAATGCATCACTAATTCTGCTGGATAAACCCGACTGGGATAAAAATTGTCGATGATAAAACTATTTTCTTTATTAATTAAATCTAAATTGAAAGACAACAAATCATCTAAATAAATAGAATTATTATTATCTTTAAAAATATTACTTAAATGTGTTTTTCCGCACCCTTTAGGTCCATATATGATTGCTGCTGGTATACTATTAGTCTCTTTTTGCCAATAATTAGAATTTTCAATTAACTGAATAGCTGACTGGTTTGAGCTTGAAATTATAAAATTTTCTCTATTTTTTATTGATTTAAAGGTTAATGGTAATATTAGTTGTTTATTAAACGAATTTTTATTAATTTTTCTTATTTTAAAAGACATAAATTAGTTCACTAGAATAGTTTAACAATATAATGCCTTACCAAAACACCAAAAATAGCAGCTATTGGAAGAGATATTAATACTCCCACAAACCCAGCCAAATGTGCACCTGTTAATAGAGCAAACATAATCCATACAGGGTTGAGGTTTATTGCATTTCCTACAAATTTTGGTGTTAAATAATAGCTCTCCAATAGTTGGCCAGACACAAATATAAATAGTAAAATCAGCATTTCAATTGACATGCCAAATTGAAAGAAGCCAAGAACGAGTGTCAGGCCACCACCAAGAAATGCTCCAACATATGGAATAAAAGATATTATACCTGAGAATATTCCCAAAAGTATTCCAAACTTTATACCAACCAACAATAATGATATTGAATAAAAAGCAGCTAAAAAAAGACAAATCAACCCCTGCCCTCTTATAAATTTTGACAAAACGTGATCTATTTCAGTAGTTAATTTTTTAAAGTCTTTAAAACGAGACTTACCTGCTAAGTCATTAAAAAAAGATTTGATTTTTTCAAACTCTATACTCATGTAAAAGCTAATAACTAAAATCAATATTATGTTAAAGAAACTGCTAAAAAACTGAATACTATTGTTAATTAGCTCATTACCTGATCTTAAAAAAGTATTTGATAATGGTTTAAATAAAAAAGATATATCTAATGATTTTAATTTGTCATTAAATAAATACTTAGTATTAATTTCTCTAACATAGTTTTCAATTTCACTTATATAAGAAGGTAATATTAAAATTAAATTTTGAGTTTGTTCTAGAATAATAGGAACAATTAAAATTAAAGTTGATAAAAGAAGTAAAACAAAAATTATTATGGAAAATAAACTTGAAAAAGTTTTGTTAATGTATTTCTCACAATTTACTTTAATAGGATTAGTAATATATACAATGATAAAAGCAATTATAAATAATTTTAAAACTTCAAATATGTAAATTGAAAAAAAAATTGATATTGTTATAATTAATAACAACAATATCCCTTTACTATTAAAAATATCTGGGAAATTTGACATTTAACAATTCCACTCTTTATTCATTAGCTAATATATATTGACCAGATTTTAAGTTTTTAAATATTATTTTTTTTTCACTAACAGCTTGAAAAAATGTTTTTTTATTACCCATAAATTTAACATTAACTCTTCCTTCTGAGCTTGATAAAGAAATAACATTCACTTCTAATACAAATGGCAAACTTTCTAATTCCTCTAATATAAATGGCCAAATACTTATATCTTTTTGTGTTATCCCAACATTTTTTTTATAAGTAAGATTTTTTGAAGAACCAAATAGACCTCGTGAAATATCGTCAAAGGTTTTTAAAGTTTTTTTATTATAGTAAATGATCTCATTTTCAATCTTAATCAAACCCTTCTTAAGGAAACTCTCAGTAGACTTTACCTTAATTACTTTATCGTTAAATAATAATTCATTCATTAATATTGTCGATGAATTAGAATTAATAGGAATTATTAAATCAACTTCATCATAAATACGAGTATTTATTAAATTATCCTTTTTCCAATTTTTTTGAATTGAATCTATAATATTCATAACTTCTTTTCTAATTAAATTCTCTTTAATATCAAACACAGATGAGGTTTTTTTTAAGGGCGTTGTGTTTCGGTAAATTGTATTTTCTAAATCTCCATCCTTATTATAAAATTTAGCATAAGTTAGTAGATAAGTTTTCCCATCAGTTTTTAAAACTGGTTCTGCAAATACCAATAATAAAGAATTTGTTTTCTCATTTTTTATTAAATTTTGAATAAGTTTTTTGTCAAAATTTGTAAGTGATTTTGTATTTAGATTTCTATTAAGATAAAAATTTCCCTCAGCCAAATCTAATTTTACTAAGCCATCATCAAGCATTAACTCTTGTTTCCATTTTTTATACCAAACATCATTTTTATCCCAAATAACAACTCCCCTAAGGCCCTTAAAAATGGGTAAAACAGCAATAGTCTCACGATATGTTTCTGAATACATTATTTTTTTATTACGGAAGAAGTTGATTACAGACATTCTTTTAAAACAAATATCAAAGTTAGCTTTATATCTCTTATCACTATTTGCCTCTTTATTTATTTTCAAATAATTTACTAATTGAGAAATTTCTGAATTATTGATTTTAATCTGTTTATCTCTAATCGTTAGTCTTTTAATTAACCTTTTAAAACCAATTAACTTTGCTTTTATCTCAGCTTCAGACCTAGCTTTCATAATTGATGATTTTGTTAAATCAACACTAATATTTTTGATATAAAATGATGAACTTCTACAATCATCATTATTTGAACCATATGACAATGTTGTAAAAAAGAAGAATTTAATAAAAATTAAAAAAAATAAATTTAATTTTTTTAATATCATTTACATAATCACCTGATATTTTAATTGATAAGTAAGTATAACATAGATATATCAATAAATGATTTTATAAAACTTATAAGAACAATATAAATAAGTTTTTTAATTAATAAATTTTAAAATAAGATTTACCTTATGGCAAAAAATTCTATTGAAACACAAAAAAATCCAATAACTTATAGTAAATCTGGGGTCAATATCGATGAAGGTAACAGGCTTGTTTCTGATATTTCTGATATTACTGAATCCACATCTATAAATGGAACCAATGCTAAAATAGGAGGTTTTGGAGGTATATTTGATTTAAAGAAATCAGGCTTTAAAGACCCGTTACTTATTTCAAGTACTGACGGTGTTGGTACAAAACTACAATTAGCTATTAAGACAGGTTTGTATTTCAATATAGGAATAGATTTAGTAGCAATGTGCGCAAACGATGTTTTAGCTCAAGGGGCTCAACCTCTTTTTTTTATGGATTACTATGCCACAGGTAAATTAGATAGAAAAGTTGCTATTGAGGTTATAAAAGGTATTGCTGAAGGGTGCAAAGAGTCTGGCTGCGCACTTATTGGTGGGGAAACAGCTGAAATGCCTGGACACTATCAAAACAATAGCTTCGATTTAGCAGGATTTTGTGTTGGAGCTGTTGAAAGAAATAAACTTTTACAACCTAATAACGTAAAAGAAGGTGATTGTGTGATAGCTGTATCTAGTAGTGGTGTTCATTCAAATGGATATTCATTAGTAAGAAAAATAATAGATACCTACTCAATTGATATATTCCAAAAATCAGATTTTGATAAAACTAAATCTTTTTCAGAAATATTTATGCAACCTACTATTTTATACACAAATGCTTTTCTTGCTGCGAATAAGGATGATAGAGTTAAATCTGTTTGTCATATAACCGGAGGGGGTCTTATTGAAAATCCCCCACGTTCATTTAGTAGAAACCTTACCCTTAATTTTAATATGGAAAATTATCAAATGCCCTCTCTCTTTGAATGGATAAAAGAGAAAGCTAATATATCACTGTATGAAATGTTGAAAACATTCAACTGTGGAATAGGACTACTCATTTTTGTTGATAAAAGTGATGCTAAAAGTGTTATAAATGATATCAATAATGTTGGTTATGATTCATTTTTGATAGGTTCAATGGAAGAAAATAAGTTAAATAAGCATGTTGTTTTTGATGGTTGGGGATTTTAGGAAATTTTATGATTTTAATTTTAAAAATAAGGGGCAATAAATGAACAAAAAATTAGATAGAGAAACACAAGAACACAAAGAATTTTATGATAATTTCTTAAAGTACACTACTTATAGCACTGTTGCAGTTATAATCATTGTTGCTTTAATGGCAATTTTTTTAGTTTAGGGAATAAGTTTATTAAACTATTTCTATACTGGAAAAGAAAAATGAGATTTCATTTTTAGCATTTTCCAAGCTATCTGATCCATGAACTGAATTAGCTTCTATGCTTAACGCAAATTCTTTTCGAATTGTTCCATCTTTTGCTTCTGAGGGATTAGTTGCACCCATTACTTCTCTATTTAGCATTACAGCGTTTTCACCTGATAATACTTGAACAACAACAGGGCCTGAAATCATAAAATCTACTAAATCGTTATAAAATGGTCTATCTTTATGAACTTCATAAAATTTTTGCGCCATTTCTCTAGATAATTTAAGTCTTTTTTGAGCAATAATTTTTAAACCAGCTTTTTCTAGTTTGGAGTTAATTGCTCCAGTTAAGTTTCTGTCTGTAGCATCAGGTTTAATTATAGATAAGGTATTTTCAATAGCCATAAAAATCTCCAAAATTTACTCTTAACTATATATAAAAAGTTTAATAATCAAGATGTTTTAATAATATTAATCAATTAGTGTTGTTTTATCATGTGATAAAGCATTCTGACACCCCACCCTACTCCTCCGTAGGGGATTGATGGAGTAGATTTATTTTTCCACGTAACTCCAGCAATATCTAAGTGTGCCCAAGGAGTTTTCTCAACATGTCGTTTTAAAAAACAGGCTGCTGTAATAGAACCTGCACCCGGACCTCCAATATTTTTCATATCGGCTATTTCAGTTTTTATTAATTGGTCATAATCATCGTCCAATGGCATAGCCCATACTTTTTCTCCAGTAGACTCTCCCGCATCAAAAATCGCTTTGGAGATTTTTTCATCATTTGAAAACAGTCCTGCTCTTATATTTCCTAGAGCAACTATCATAGCACCAGTTAATGTTGCTAAATTTATCATGAATTTTGGTTTATACTTTTTTTCTGTCCAAGACAGAAGATCTGCCAGAACTAATCTTCCTT
Source organism: uncultured Alphaproteobacteria bacterium (assembly GCA_937142855.1). Taxonomy (GTDB): domain Bacteria; phylum Pseudomonadota; class Alphaproteobacteria; order Puniceispirillales; family Marisalimonadaceae; genus Marisalimonas. The sequence goes on from CAKZQZ010000013.1 coordinate 20,672, forward strand.
CTGCATCTGTATTTAGTACCTCAATTGTTTGACCAGAAACAGATTTCACTACATCTCCAGGTCTTTGAGCATCTCCATCTGGCATATTTTCAACTAGCCCCAATACACCAATCACATTAAATTTAAGTTTTGATAGGGCTACAGTTTCAAGCAAACCAGTAACTGTGGCGGCACCGCCCATATCCCATTTCATATCTTCCATGGATTTAGGTGGTTTTAATGACAAGCCACCAGAGTCAAAACAAACTCCTTTTCCTATAAATGCCATTGGAGGAGTATTTTTTTTACCCCCAAGCCATTCCATAACGACAACTTTGCTATCTTTTCTTGAACCCCGGCCAACTGCAAGCAAAGCACTCATTCCCATTTTGTCTAACTGTTGTTCATTATAGACGTTAACCTTTAAACCAATTTTTTTTAGTTTATTACATTCATCAGCAAAAGTTGATGGGTAGAGTATATTGGGTGGTTGCCAAACTAAATCTCTAGCTCTAAAGACACCCTGTGCAAGGTTTTTTATTTCTTCAAACATCTTTGAAAAATTTTCATTTTGTTCTGTAACAACGGTAATTTTTTTTAAGTCATTTATTTCTTTAGACTTAACCATTTTGTAATTATCAAATTTATAAGAACTTAACAAAACGCCTAAACAAAGCTGTTCTAAAATTTTAGAATTATCTTCATAAAATTTTACATCAGAACAACCTATAGATTTAATTTTATTAAATATAGCTCCACCTAAATCTTGTAAATATTTCTGTTTTAAATCATCAATTTTAGTTTTTCTTCTAATTAACAAAAAATTACCTTTTTCTGCTCTAACAAGAAAAGTGCTGGCTGATTTATTGATGATGGTTTTATTAAAAAAATTTAATAAGTCTTTATCTTTTTCTAAGACTTTAGATAAAAGTAAATTATTCTCAGAATAAAACAACACATGTATTACATTATTGGTTGTAAATTTAGTCTTTATGTTATTCTTTTCATATGTAAACTTAAGAAATCTATCATTTACCATTTTTATCCTCAGTGAAATATTACTATAATTATGTGGGAAACCAGAATATATTAATTAATAAATTTTATAAAGAATAATGTAAATTTTTGGATAAATTAATTAATGATTGTGACTAATTATATTTTCATACAATCTATAAAAAGTGTATTTGTTTCTACTTTAGTTTTTGTCAGTGTGATTTGGCTTAGTCAATCCTTTAATAGCATCAAATTGATAATAAACAATGGTGCTAACTTATTGGATTTTTTTCTTTTATCTG
>CAKZQZ010000014.1 GCA_937142855.1 uncultured Alphaproteobacteria bacterium
TGGGAAGAGGTGGGAGGGCATGGAATTCACCTCAGCCAATGATTTTAAAATCTATGGTAACCATTGGAGCAATGACCTATATTACACAATTGATGATTAATCTTTATCGTCACTTTTCTTCAAAACTTGGTAAACAGATTGTTTTATTTATCTGCGGCTTAATTATTCTCAGAATTATTTCTGTAATTGTAGTTCACCTATCTGGTGAGGACAGTATTTTTGGTTATATAAACTCAATATATGCGTCGGTCGGGTCACAGATTAATCCTCAAGAATACTTGAACATGCAAGATATGAACATCGCAACAGTCAGCTTTATCATTGTTGGTTTAATGCTGATTTTAATGATGACAGGAATGCCACTTGGGGTCGTTACTCTATTCGTATCTGTGCTTAGTGCGCTCTGTTATTTTGGATATGGAGGACTTTACCTTGTATCAACTAATGCTTTCGGTTTACTTGAAAAATATCCTTTAATCGCTGTTCCACTTTTTGTTTTGATGGCTTCTATTCTAGAAAGATCTGGTGTTGCAGAGGATCTGTTTGATGCCATGTCCATATTTGCAGGAAAGCTTCGAGGTGGTGTGGCTATACAAACTATTGCCGTTGCAGTTGTCTTAGCTGCAATGTCTGGGGTAATGGGTGGTGAAATTGTTATGTTAGGACTTGTGGCTTTACCTCAATTATTAAGGCTTGGGTATGACAGGAAAATGTCCATTGGATTAATATGCGCTTCTGGTGCTCTAGCCACATTAATACCCCCTAGCATTATTATGATAATTTATGGTTTATCAGCGCAGGTGGGTATAGGTGATTTATTTATGGCTGGAGCCGTTCCAGGATTAATGCTTGCAGGCCTATATGCAATTTATGTTTTAATTAGATGTAACCTAAACCCAAGCATGGCTCCAACTGCTGAAGAAGTAGCCAAAGCTCGTCAAAAAGATATGAAAATGTCTAAGGATAAGCTATACGCTGTATTTTTAAGTATATTTTTAATCTTTTGTGTAATGGGATCAATTTATGGAGGAATTGCATCAGTAACAGAAGCTGCAGCTGTTGGTGTGTTGGGTGCAATCTTTGTGGCTTGGTTTAGAAATGCTTATAGCTGGAATTTATTACAAGTAGCTCTTGCTGGAACCATGTCAACAGTTGGAACAATTATTTGGTTAATTTTAGGAGCAGTTGCTTTTGTAGGCATATATAATCTCATCGGTGGGGCTGATTTCATGAGATCACTATTTTCTGGCCTTGGCCTTCCTGCAATTGGTATCGTATTTGTAATGATGGGTATTCTTGTTATCCTAGGTACATTTATGGAATGGATTGCAATAGCGTTTATTACTGTTCCTGTTTTTGCACCAGTTGTTGTTGGAATGGCTCCTGAGTTAGGTTTAGAGCCAGAGTGGGCGGCCGTATGGTTTGGTGTTCTATTTGTGATGAATATACAAATATATTTCTTATCACCACCTTTTGGTCCAGCTTGTTTTTGGCTGAAGTCAGTCGCCCCGGCAGACATCACTCTTCAAGAAATTTTCTTGTCAGTTTTACCTTTTATTGCTCTGCAGATTATGGGAATGCTTCTGGTGATGTTTATACCAGATATAGCTCTATGGTTTCCAAAATGGTTAGGGTCATAGTTAGGCTATTAAAAAAGGGTAAATTTGCAACCAACCGTCAAATGTCATTTTTCCTGAAAGGTAAATAAGGAACGCTAGGCCTAGATAAGAAAGCCATCTAAATTTAGTCAATAAATTTACGATGGCTGTTGCAAAAAAGGCCATGAGCAAAATTGCAAAAGCAATACCCAGGATTAATAAAGTCTTATCATCTCTTGCTATCGCAGTTATCGCTATGACATTATCAAGAGACATTGATACATCAGCAATTATTATTGTTATTAAAGCTGCTTTAAGACCTTTACCAGACACATCATTTTTAAGTTTTTCATCATCTTCTTTGTTTAAAGAAAATTCTTTTATATCTTTATAAAATTTCCAACATACCCAAAAAAGTAACCAACCTCCAAGAAGCAGT
>CAKZQZ010000015.1 GCA_937142855.1 uncultured Alphaproteobacteria bacterium
TATCTAGGATAATATTTCGTGCCTCAAACAGAGAAATGTCTGGGTAGGACCCAATGCCCATTTCCCTAGATTTGCCATCTAACCTATAGCGAAACGTCCACCTACCCTTGTCTCTAGAGATAAGAGTTAAGTTTAAACCATTTCCATCAGTAATTTTCTTGTTGAGGGGGAGAGTTTTAATTTTAAAGTTATTGAGTTTCATTTTATGCACACCTTTTTCTACAAAGTTAGTTGAAAACAGATGCTTTTTAATAAAACGTGATGAATGGCCTCTGTAAACATAAATCAATGAAATCAATGACTTATGACCTGCGGTGACCTGCCATAGTTACCTTAATGGCGGAGGGAGGGGGATTCGAACCCCCGAAAGGGATTGCTCCCTTTAACGATTTAGCAAACCGGCGCCTTCAGCCACTCAGCCATCCCTCCGCAGACTCGTTATATGTCTTGGATGTCTTACTTCACGCCGTATGCATCCTCGTAATACGCAAATACACCTAAAATTTCAAGTTTTTTTAATGCAATCTACAAAAATAAAAATGATTATGTTATGTATTATTTTTATCTAAGGGATGACTAATGGATTTAATAAATGGGATGAGAGTTTTTGTATCTATTGCTGACAATGGATCATTAGCAAAAGCAGGAAGAGAGCTTGATTTATCTCCATCAGTTGTTTCTAAAAACATCTCTGCATTAGAAGATAGGCTGGGTGCAAGATTATTAAATAGGACTACAAGATCTGTCTCATTAACAGAGGTTGGCTTCGCATACCTTGATAGAGCCAGAAGAATTGTTGGAGATGTAGATGAGGCGGAGGCAGCTGTTTCTAGTGCAACAAATGCCCCTCGTGGGCATCTTAGAATTACGGCTCCAGCCACTTTCTCTTATAGACATGTAGCGCCTCATCTACCTCTGTTTTCTGAAAGGTATCCAGATATAGAAATAGATATGATTATTTCTGATGAATATGTTGACTTAATAGAAAATAATATTGATTTAGCTATTCGAATTTCAGTTATGAAAGATTCATCTTTAATTGCAAGAAAACTTGCTCAAAATCCAAGAACACTTTTTGCATCTCCATCATATATTGAAAAATATGGTAAGCCCAACCATCCAGATCAAATATTAGATCACAACTTAATTACATTTAGGCAAGGTAGTCCTTATAATGACTGGCACTTTTTAGTTGATGGCAAGATTAAATTAATTCATGCCAAGGGAAAGCTTCAATTAAATCATGGTGATGCAATTTTACGATCAGCAATTAACGGTGGCGGTTTAGCTATGTTATCTAGATTTGTAGTTGGAAGACATTTAGCTGCTGGAAATTTAGTTTCTATTTTAGATGAGTACGTTCAAGAAGATGTTCCTATTTATGCGGTATATCCAAGTGGAAAGCATCTTTCACCTAAAGTAAGAGCTTTTTTAGATTTTTTAATTGAAATTTATGGCCCTGTTCCATATTGGGATGAGAAAGGCGATCATAACTCTGACGCCGCGAAAAGAACTATAATTTAATCATACATTTTGACCTGCAACAAATCCACTTGACCATGCCCATTGGAAATTATGTCCTCCTAAATGTCCTGTTACATCTAAAACCTCACCTACAAAATATAATCCGCTATGTTTCTTGCACTCCATGGTGGATGATGAAATTTCATTTGTGTCAATTCCACCTAGGGTGACTTCCGCTGTTTTGTAACCTTCTGTTCCATCTGGAAGTATAGTCCAATTATGAATAAAGTCAGTTACTTTAAGGAGCTCTTCATTTGATGTTTCACTGATTTTTTTATTAATCTTTAATTTATTACAAATAGCTAAGGCCAACTTATTTGGAAGTATGTCTGATAAAATATTGCTGACATTCTTTTTAGCTGAGTTTTTTCTTTTTTGAATTAAAATTTCATAAATATTAAGTGCAGGTAGTAAGTTAATACTTATTGATTTTCCTTCCTCCCAGTATGAAGAAATTTGTAATATTGATGGTCCACTTATTCCTCTATGAGTAAAAACCAGACCTTCTTCAAATGAAGTTTTACCAATAGTAACTGAGGCATTTAGAGATATGCCTGCAAGATTTTTGCAAAATTCTAATGTGTCACTCTTAAAAGTAAGAGGAACAAGTGCAGGAAACAAATTAGTTACATTTAGGTTAAATTGTTTGGCTATTTTGTAACCTAAGTCAGAAGCACCTATCTTTGGGATAGATAAACCACCAGTAGCAACGACTAGAGATTTTGATGAATAAGTACCTTTATTAGTTTCAATGAAATAGGTATCTTTTTTTTTGGAAATATTATTGATAGATGTTTCCATTTTTATTTTGATATGTTGTTTTTCACATTCAAAAATTAACATGTCTATTATTTCTTTTGCAGATTTTTTGCAAAATAATTGACCTAACTTTTTCTCATAAAACTCAATACTATGTTTGTTTACTAAGTTTATGAAGTCATTTTGATCATACTTACCAAATGCAGATTTAGAAAAATGGATATTTTTTGAAATAAAGTTACCATTACTACTATATAAGTTTGTAAAATTACACCTTCCACCTCCAGAAATTCTAATTTTTTCTCCTATTTTTGAAGTATGCTCAATTAAACAAACACTTTTATTCCTTCTCCCAGCTTCAATACTACACATCAAACCTGCAGCACCTGCACCAATGACTATAACATCGTATTTATCAATCATCTGTTAATACTCTTTGATAACTTGAAATTAGTACTTATATTCTCTTTTAAGAATTCAAATGCTTTACTTTATGGACATTGAAGACTAAAACATCATCCTAGTAGATTTTAATTTAGTATA
>CAKZQZ010000016.1 GCA_937142855.1 uncultured Alphaproteobacteria bacterium
AGCTCCCGGTGGTGTAGGAAGGCATAAGAAAATAACTTTGGCATCCTTTATTGCAGAAGAAAGGTCGGTTGTAAAACTCAGTCTTTCTTCACGAATAGACCGGTCAAAAATAGGTTTTAATCCAGGCTCATAAATAGGAACCTCGCCATTCCGCATTTTTTCAACCTTATTTTCATCTATATCTACACATATAACATTGTTTCCTGTTTTTGCAAAACAAGTACCTGTTACTAGACCAACGTATCCAGTCCCAACAACTGCAATATTCATATATTCTTTGATTTGATTCTTTGATTAAGAAACGATTTAAAATAGGGATTTATATACTTTCAAACAGCCTAATTTTACACATAACTTCACTGAAGTTGCCTAGTACTTCAATAATTAAAAAAGGCCATCTAAAATGGCCTATAAAATTCGAAATATATATTCAACTAATCTATTTAGTGTGCATTGGTATTAAACGTCACCATTTGCTTAACAGTCAAAAATAGAATTTTAATGTCCATCCAAAGCGATTGTTTTTGAATGTATATAAGATCTTTATCAAGTCGCTTACGCATATGATTGACATCCAAAGTGCCTCCACGAAATCCGGTAACCTGTGCAAATCCTGTCACGCCAGGTTTGACCATGTACCTATAATAGAAATCATCAAATGTGTTATTCCAATACTTACACTCATCAACGGGATATGGGCGTGGACCAATCAGACTCATTTCCCCCTTCATCACATTAATGATTTGAGGCAGCTCATCTAAATTAGTTTTTCGAAGAAAACTCCCGAAAGCAAATATCCTGCTATCACCCTTTTGAGTTATATCTGGTTCGTCATCCTTATGCTTTCTTGCAACATTATACATTGTTCGGAATTTATAGCACGTAAAGGCATGACCATTTATTCCAGTCCTTTTTTGCCTGAATATTACACTGCCTTTAGAAGACATTTTTATTCCAAGAGCAATGAAAGGATAAATAGCGGCAAAGAGTATAAATGCCACACTTCCTAAAATTAGATCAAGAGCTCTTTTTCCAAAAAATTGCTTATTAATTGGAGAAGGTATCTGATAGTAACCAACTTTTACACCTGCAGACCTTTGTGCCTTCTTGTCCTTTTTATATTTCTGTAGAATACTGTCACGTACTGTAATTGGCTTCTCTAATAAGCTTGCGTCTGTGTTTCCACTCATAAACATCTGACTTTATTTAAGCAAGTATTGTACTGCCCGTTCAGATCTAACTCTGAATAATTTAAAGGCCATATATCAGGAGATTTTATGGGATAAGCAAATTAGAGTTTATTTAATTTTTCTAAGTTTTTCCATTTTTTTACAATTTTTGAGTATTCTATTTTATCTAGGAACTTTAACTAATAAAAAGGCTTGGGCAACTTCTCACTAGATACATCATTGGAAATTGTTAGCTTTTATGTATATGCATAAATGCATTTCCATCAAGAATATTTTATTAACTTCTATGTAATAACATGATTCATGAGTAGCGATCCATAACTAAAAATGACTTTCTCCAGACGGTTGACATATGAATACCAGAATTGATTAAACTTAATATTAGAAATACTCCCAAAAGGTAAACACAAATTAAATTTTCATGTTAGCTTTTTCTTTAAGTACTCTGATAAAGAATAATGTATTACCAATAAAGTACCGCCTCCAAAGTCTTTTTGGCTCAATAAACAACCTTGATAACCATTCAAAACCATTATCAGTTAAAAACTTAGGGCCCCTCATAACAGAGCCAGTATAAAAATCTAAACATGCTCCCATAATTAAAAAAAGATTTGTATCAATGCGATCCATGTTTTCATTAACCCAATTTTCTTGAATTGGCATTCCGAAACCAATAAATAGTAAATCTGGTTTAAAGCTATTTATGTCATTGATAACTTGATTATTTTCTTCACCTGACTTATTGAAGTAACCATGATGTGACTTAATTTTAACATTTTTGAATTTGTCCTTAAGCTTTATTTCTGCCTTCCTTGCAACACCTGGTTTACCTGCTAATAGGTAAATCTTTAAACCTTTATCAGAAATACGTCTTACCATCTCTTCCAAGAAATCAGGACAAGTAGCTCGTATATTTTTACTAATGTCATATCCTAACAATTTACCACCTAGAAGTACACCATACCCATCAACAAAAACTGTATCAGTTTTACAGAGAAATTTTTTTATTTCATGATCAACATATGCCAAATTCAAAGAATTAACATTCGCATAATCTATAATTCTTTTTTTCTCATCTAATGAATACCGAACAATTGTGTCTAGTAATTCTTCGGTTGTGAGTCGTGAGATGGGTATATTAAAAATTTCCATCTTTTTAATTTTTTATTTAAGTAAAAATCATATTTAAGGCCCAAACTTATCATAAAAAAGAAAACTACCTGATAAGTAATAACGTTTCTTATAGGATAAAACAACCCTAAAACTGCAAATAAAATTATTGCATTTCTGAGCATCAAAAACCCCTTTTTTTCAGCATGTTTAAATATACCTACTATACTTGTTATAAAAGCAACAGTTAATATTAAACCAAATTCAAAAATTAAATCTACATATATATTCATAGCAAAATAGTTGTAAGGAGTATCATAGTTAAAGGCTATATATCTGAAACTACTTAAACCATTACCAAATAATACCCCAACTATAAAGTTACCTAAATCTAGATTTGAATAAAATTGATAGAGACTTATAAAAACATCTAATCTTTGAGAACTAGAGGGATCTTCAAATATATTTATTGCTGTTATTCGATATAAGAATTCACTTTTAAAAGGCGCAAGCTGATTAAGGTATTTCACTAAAATAAAAACCAAAACAAATGATAAAGCATACCTAATAAAAGCTTTAAAGTTTTTTCTAATACTTTCAAAGAAAAAAACCACAAGAAGAGCTAGAATTGCGCCCCTTGAAAAACTTAATAACAAAGCTAAAATTATAGGACTTATATAGATTATTTTTTCAACAGTAGATTTATGTTTGAAATGGTATAAGACAAACAAAAGTCCAAATGAATAATATATAGAAAACATATTAGGTTCAGAGAAAAAAGAATAAACTCTCCATTTTAGATGGTCTCCCATTTGGGTATGTTCTGCTAAATTTAGTTCAATACCTACTAAGTTATATAAAGCAAACTGAAGCAACCCAATTAAACTCCCCATTAGTAATCCAGCGTAATTAAATGAGCCTACTTTCTTTATATCTATTCCTTCGGTTATTAGAGCATATATAGTAATAAATGTTACTATTGCAAGCTCTTGATGAAGAATTACTTTTATAAAATCAACCGTACTTTCATAGTAGCCATTAAAAAAAGAGACAGATGCTATATAAAATAAAATAACATTTAAAATTACAGTTATTTTAAATAGCTTTTTATTTTTTATTACATATCCAAAACACAAAAATATTATTAGGTGGAAAAGTCGGATTTCTACATTACCGATACTTATTGAAAATAAATATTCATTAGCAGCTGTAAAAAATACAATTCCTAACAAGTATGTGCGAAGGTCTTTCATTTTTTTGAAAGAGTTCTTGCAGGTATACCCACAGCGACAGCATTTTCTGGTATATCACTTAATACAACGGCATTGGCTCCAACTGTCGATCCATCACCTACTTTTATTGGCCCTAATATTTTTGCCCCGGCTCCAAGATAAACTTCATTTCCAATAATAGGCTTTTGAGGGTCAGAAGTAGATAACAAACCAATTGTGCAACCTTGTAAAATTGTGCAGTTTTCTCCAATAGATTTGGCATTAATTACCACACATAGTGGATGGGGAATAAGTAAACCTGCTCCAATATCGGTTGTAAATATTGATGTACTATAAAATCGTTCTAATATCCATCCCGTAATTTTTGATAAAACTAAAGTGTATTTATTTTGTAAAAAATAACTTCTCAGTCTTATTAACAATACACATTGAATCGAAGAGTTGGCAAAACTGTAAAGAATATTCTGCAGATTAATTTCTCTATTTTCTGATTTTAAAAACTGTATAATATCTTGCTTAAAAGATTTTTTCATACGCAAACATTAAAGTCTAGAAATTATCGTGTCTGCAAGTCCTTTTGCATAAGAGTCAATATTAGTTAAAGACTGAAAATCCTGCTCTAGCATTATTTTCTTTGAATTACCCCATATTGATGTTTTTCCTGATTCAGACACATGATGAAGTTTTGCTACAAATGTTCTGAGTTCTTCTTCATTATATGGTGTATCAGAAGTTATCGCTCTCCTTAGCACTTCACCTAAATCAAATAGACTTTCTAAGTCATAAGTCAAGCCTTTGTTTCTGTAATAACTACTTGCATAAGTTATTACCGGCTTTTTCAACAACAAAGCTTCTAAACCTGTAGTTGAATTCATTACAAATACCGCCTTCGAATGTTTTATAATTTTTACAGAATCAATTTTCGGATCCAATAACTTAATATTTTCATATTTTTCCAGCTCTCTAAAATCTTTGAGTTTGTAACCTCCGATTAGAGATGGGTGTGGTTTCACGTAAATATGGGTACCAAACGGTAAATGCAGAGATATTAATTTTATTAGTTCAAACTGATTAAGAACATGTTGCCCTCTTACTAGTACTTGAGAATCTATTGGAGTATGTAAAGGATAAAAAATATATGACTCATCAG
>CAKZQZ010000017.1 GCA_937142855.1 uncultured Alphaproteobacteria bacterium
AGAAATATTTTTCACAATTTTTTGGTTATAAATTAAGTATAAAGATTACTAAGAATAGTAATAAAAAGGATGAAACCTTCACATCTTATCAGGTTGATAAAAGTGTTTTAAATTATAGAAATATTCAACTTTTAAATATAGTTCGAAAATATTTAAAATATTTTAAATTAGAATGCTCAGATGTTAGGCTAAAAAAAATTATTCGAGATTATATTACAGTTTTTCACAATAGCCCTATTAAGGAATTAGGAAGTGGTTTTGGATTTAATGAAGGTCTGTTTTTATTTTGCGTAATAAGAATTATAAAACCGGATACAATAATTGAATCAGGTGTAATGAAAGGTTTTACAACTTATTTAATTGACAAAGCTTCTAAACATGATTGTACAATTTATTGTTATGATATTAATTTTGAGAATTTAGAGTACAAGTCCCAAAAAGCACTTTACTTCAATAACGATATTACAGTTAATAAACCAAGCCTAAAAAATAAAAATGTCCTAGCATTTTGGGATGATCACACATCTCAATTAGATAGATTAGTTTTTTCACTTAATGAAGGTATAAAATATAATTTTTTTGACGATGATCTAAGCTTTTTAAATTTTCATTCCGACGGCTGGCCCCCAATACCTACAATTTCTATGCTAAAAGAAATAAAACAGAATATTATAAGAGGAGAAGAAATTGAATGGATCTGCAGAAAGAAAAAAGGTAAAATTTGGTTAAATATGTTTAATGATACTAATCCTATTGATGAAGTTATTTTTCATAAAGTTTTCCCAAATCTATTTGAAAAAACAGGGTATAAAAGTCATAGTCAATGCTCATTTTTAATAACTAAATGAAATTACAATTTTATTTCTATACATATCAAGCATGTTTGAAGATTTGATATTTGAATGTGAAAAATTTTTCCAAGATAATTTTTGTAATTTTTGCATTTCCGAAGTATCTGATAATACATCTAACATACTTTTAAAAAGTTTTGTTTCATCAATATCATCTATAACAACCCCATTTTTTCCTATTACCTCAGGTATACCTCCAACGTTTGAAGTAATTACTGCTATTCCATTACTCATAGCCTCAGCAACAACTAGACCAAACGGTTCATCCCATATTGAAGGAACTGCTATTAAAGAAGCACGTTTCATAAATTTTTGCACCTTATAATTTGAAGTAAAGCCGTAATAAACAGCTCTATTACCAATATCTTTGTATTCTTCAATTATTTTCTTTGCAAAATTTGATTGCCTCTGATCATCACCTAAATGAGAAGAACCTATTAAAAAGAATTTATAATCAGGAAATTTTTTATATAATTTTTTTACAGCTTTTACGTACAATTGAACACCCTTATCATGAACTAATCTTCCAACATATAAAATTTCCTTATATTTTTTTGGTAAATATTTAAGATTTCTGTCTACACCATTGTATAAAACAATCACTTTATTCTTATTAGATGAAATACCATTTAAAAATTTTGATTTTATAAATTTACTAACACAAAAAACAAAACTAACTTTATCCAAAATATTTTTTCTTTCTTCTATTGATTTAGAGCCTCTCATTTCAAGGGGGTTATTATGAAAAAAAATTGATATACGACCTGATCTTATCGTTTTATAAATATAATCTATTAGATATGGTCTATTATGTATTTCAATTATATTAATTGTATTTTTTTCTTTTAAAATTTTTCTACACATTATTTTTGCTATATGCATATTTTTACTAAAAAAGGGTAATAATGGTGGTTTTATCCCTATAAAGTTTTCTGATGACATTGGGTCTTCAACATCCTGTCCATATATAGATATATGCTTTTTAAATTTTGAGTGCTTGAGATTATTTTTAATAGTATTGGAAACTGCAGACGACTTAAGTTTGTCAAACTTTTCTTTATAAGGAAGTATAATATTGATTTTCATAATTTTTAATCTTCATAAAACTGAACTTAATGTTATAGGATAAATTTAATTTAATTAATATTGATATTTTAAGGATTTGTTTTGCAAAATATAATTTGCATGAAGTGGGGTTCAAGATACGGTCACGAATACGTAAATAGACTTTATAAATCTATTAAGAAACATACCAAGCGTCCAACAAAGCTTTACTGTTTTACTGATAATACCGCAAATATTTTTAAGGATATAGTGTGTAAACCTCTACCCAAGATCACTTTGCCCGATACAATTTCTTATACACCCTGGAGAAAATTAAGTTTGTGGCAACACCCTCTTTTTGGCTTAAAGGGAGATGTGTTATTTTTAGATTTAGACTTAGTTATTACAGGAAATTTAGATCGCTTTTTTGACTTCAAGCCAGGTTTTTATTGTGTAATCGAAAATTGGACCCAATTAGGACAAAATATTGGAAATACAAGTTGTTTTAGGTTTCCTATTGGAAAATATGCTTCAATTTTTGAAGATTTTCAAAAAAATCCTGAATTATACTGGAAGAAATATCATATAGAACAAATTTATTTAAGTGCCCAAATAAAAGATCAAGTTTTTTGGCCAAATGAATGGTGTAAAAGTTTTAAACATAACCTTCTTCCTCGTTGGCCGCTTAGGATTTGGAAACCGGCAAAACTTCCCCAAGATACATCTATAGTTGCGTTTACAGGTAAACCTGATCCTGATGACGTTGTCAATGGGCACTGGCCGATAAAAAAATCACAATTTTATAAAATAATCTATAAGCAGCTAAAGACCCCTAAATGGGTTTCAGAGAATTGGTTATAATTTTAAGAAATTTGATTAACTGGTTTTTTTTCTATAAAACCTTCTATAGCTTTTAAGTAACCATTAAAGAATTTTTCGTATGCTTCCTCCGACACATAACCAATGTGGGGTGTAAGTATAAGGTTTTTTGTATTTCTTAAGATATGATATTTAGGGAGAGGTTCTTGATCATAAACATCTAAAGCCGCACATGAAATAACGTCATTATTTAGGGCATCTATTAAATCTTGTTCTTTTATGATTGGGCCTCTACTAGTATTAACGATTACTGATCCTTTTTTCATTAAATTAATCTTTTTCTTGTCAATATAACCTATTGTTCTATCAGATAATCTAGTATGAATTGTCAAAATATCTGACATTTTGAATAAATCAGTACTGCTTACATATTCAACGCCAGCTTTTTCACAATCCTCTTGTTTTAAATTATGGCTCCAAGCTATGACCTTCATTCCAAAAGCTTTAGCATATTCAACAACTTGCAATCCTTGTTTACCAAGTCCAAAAATACCTAGGGTATTACCCTTCAATCCTCTTCCAATTGTGGTTTGCCAATTACCATCTTTCATGTTTTCTATTTCAGTCTGCAGTCCCCTCCAACTATTCATAATCAGCGCCCAAGCCAACTCAGCAGTTGAATGAATTTTAGTTTCAGTACCACAATAAATTATATTTTTACCTTTTAAAATTTTTGAATCAACAGAGGCATTCCACATTCCACTTGTAATGACTAGTTTTAAATTTGGAAGTTTATTTATTAATGTTCCTGGAAGTGGGGTTCTCTCTCTCATCAAACACAAAATATCATAATCAGATAGTTTTTCTGATAAGTGAAGATCGTCTCCTATATATTCATTAAACACCTTAAGCTCTATTTTCTCACTAAGGGTTTCCCAATTAGCAAAATGATGAGTGACATTTTGATAATCGTCTAAAACTGCTACCTTCAATTTTTTCATTGTCTATCCTTCTTGTACTGAACCATAACCAGCCATTCTTCCAAAAACAGCCCCCGATGTTAAACCCGAACCACCAGGGTAACCATTAAAAAAAACGCCTCCCACTAACTCGCCACAAGCAAATAAACCATTTATGGGATTGTTCTTAGTGTCTAATACTGATCCATTTTTATCAACTTTTAATCCACCATAAGTAAAGGTTATTCCTCCTGTAACAGGAAATGCTCTATATGGACCTTTATCTATTTTTTGTGCCCAATTAGATTTTTCAATTTCAAGACCATTTGTTGATTTTCCATCAAGAATAGTAGGATCAAAAGAAGTGTTAATGTTTATTGAATTATTAAATTCGGTAATTGTTTTTTTTGTTTCTATTTTATCAACACCATCCATTTTTGTAATTAGATCATCAATGGTGTCTGCCTCAACAAAGTGTGCGTCATGAAAAGTATATTCTTCATAAAGCAAATCAAAGACTTTACTATCAAAAACCTGCCAAGCAAAATGACCAGGCTGATCTAAAACTATTTTCCCATATTGAGCGTAAGTGTAATTTCTAAAGTTCTTACCCTCATCCAAAAATCTTTTTCCTTTTGCATTAATCATAATTCCCAAGAAATAGCATATCTTTCTATAATTTTTTCTTTCACTTGGTTCCAAATCTAAACCACCATAATTTTTCATATGCAAATCCATTGGAGTAGCATGACAACCATTATATAAACCGTGTTTTACTGCCCCAATTTCTAAGGCCATCTTCAATCCATCTCCCGTATTATGAGGAGTACCTCTTACTTTGGCATTAATCCAGTTATCGCCTATATAAGATTTACGAAGTTCGTCATTAGCCTCAAAGCCACCTGAGGCCAGAATAACGGAGTCAGCATTTACTTTTTCTTCATTAACACAAACACCTTTTACCTTTCCAGATTCGTAGATAAGGTTTGTGACCGGACTATCGTAAAAAATAGTTCCACCCAATGATAAAAATGCATCTAGTTCTTGATCAAACAAACCAACACCTTCATTTTCTGAAGCTAGCGTCAAGCCTCCCCAAAAAATATGTTTTCCATTTTTCAAAAAACTCTGTCTTGAATAAATAGGCTCAAATTTAACATTGTGTGAAGAAAGCCATTGGATGGTCTCTAACGATTTAGAAACTAGTATTTTTTGTTCGTGACTTAATGGTCGACCATCATTGAAATTTAGTAAATCTTTTTCAAATTTTTCTTGGGTATAAGAGCCAAAATCTGTATTTTTAATTCTTTTATCTTTAGGATTTTTTAAAAGACCCATTAATTGATCACCATTTTCATAAGAAAATCTCATTGCTCCTGCAGTATACTTTGTATTACCTCCTGACATTTTTTTTTCTGCTTTTTCGTAAATAGTTACTTCTGCTCCTTTTTCTAAGGCAGCTATACCTGCAGACAAAGCCGCATTACCAGAACCAACAATTACAACTTTTTTGGACATATAGTATTTTCCTTTTGGCGGTGGAATAATTAATTAGATTGTTTAAATCATTGTTATTCTCTAATGTTAATATTTTCAAGTTCAATTTAAAATTTGGCCCCAAATGTCTTCAAACATAATTGGTTCTCTTATTTGGATCATTTTTATATTTTTATCGCTATTTACGCACATGATTATAAAATCTTTATCGGGTGATGTGGATTTTATAATTACTTTATTTTCTAGGTTTGCATACTCATTACCTATTCTGTTCATACTAGCCTTCATAGCTAGAAAATCGCTTTTATTCCAAATTAACAATTGGAAAAATATAGCTTTACGTTCATTTTTTGGTTTTGTGACAATGATAATGGTTTTTTCCTCACTACAACTAATTCCTATTGGCCTTACAACAGCTCTTGCTCAAAGCTCTGCAATATATGTCACTCTCTTATCTCCATTTGTTTTAGGCGAAAAAATTGGATTAATCAGATGGACAGCTGTTATCGCAGGTTTAATTGGTGTTTTTTTAATGATTAACCCTATTAGTATAATTAATGAAACATCAGATTTATCAGCTTTCGGTATTTATCTTGCCTTTGGAAGCGCAGTAACACATGCCGCACTTGCCCTTATTTTAAGAAAAATTGGAAAAACAGAGCACCCTGCCACAACAGCTCTAATACATAATTTAGTAACCACATTAGTTATTACATTTACTATTGTTTTCTTTGGAACTAAGTTTTATGGAAAAACTGGTGAATATGGATTAGAAATTCTTATAACTCCTAATAATCTTTTATACACTTTGGTATCTCTAGGAATTATAGGTTCATTTGTTCAGTATCTTATGGCCCAGAGTTATAAATATGCTGAAGCGACCATTTTGGTTACATTAAGATATTTAGCAATACCATTAGCCACGCTTTTTGGATTTATTATTTGGAATGAAATACCAACAATCAACCAAGTTATTGGCGGCTTAGTTGTTATTGGCTCTTGTCTTTTAATTACATACCGCGAAATTAAAAAAAAATAGATTAATATCCTATTGCAAGACCATCTTTACGCCAATCACTTGCACCAATTAAAGTGTTTCTTTCTTCATCTATTAAAATCATTTGACCACCACCAATAGGGGGAGCTGGGTAATTAATTTGGTGTCCCTTTAATTTTAATTCATTGATTACACCTAAATCAAAGTCATTTTCAATATCTAATATATTATTATTTGGAAAAATCCTTGGATAATTTAAAGCAAGTTGAGGGTTTAATCCAAAATCAATCATTTGAGAAAGAACGTAAGCGTGACCAGCAGCTTGGTATTGGCCGCCCATAACACCAAATGAACTTATAAGTTTATTATCTTTGGAGATCATAGCAGGTATTATAGTGTGAACTGGCCTTTTATTTGGGTTTAATTCATTAGGATGACCATCAATGGTATTAAAGGCTCTTCCTCTACAATGAAAAAGAACACCACTTTTGGGTGCTGTTATACCACTTCCAAATGCATCAAAAAGAGAGTTAATAAATGAGATCACCATACCGTCTTTATCTCTTACAGTAAGGTAAATTGTATCAGGATGATCGGGAAAATCACTTAGGCTATATACCTTGGCCTTATTCATATCAATGTTAGATGCATATTGATCTAATAATTTTGAGTCCAGAAAATGGCAAACAGATAACTTGTTTAAGTCTGGATCTGCTAAATACTGATCTCTTAGAAAATATCCTATTTTAGTTGCCTCACAAAATAGGTGAGTATAATTAGACTTAGAAAGTTTTTTTAAATCAAACTTTTCAAGAATTGATAAAATAATTAATGCAACTAAACCCTGACCATTAGGAGGACATTCATGTACTTTAAATCCCCTATAGTCTGAAGAAATTGGTTTTACCCATTCAGCACTAGTATTACTAAAATCATCCAAAGTGTGGTATCCACCGATTGATTCAAGTTTTTTGAACATGTCGTTTGCAATCCACCCATTATAGAAACCGTCACAACCTTCTAGAGAGATTGTACGAAAAGTCTCTGATAAATTTTCATTCTTAAAATTATCCATAAATTCAAAAGATTTATCATCTTTTAGGAAAAGCTTCGATGTGTCGGGGTCTGATGATAATTTTTGAATATTTTTTGACCAGTCCATGGCCACTCTTTCATGAATTTTTATGCCATGTTGAGCATATTTAATTGCTGGACCAAAGAGTTCTTGCCAAGGCATATAACCATGGTCTTTATGAAGCAAACTCCATGCAGCAACAGCCCCAGGTATTGTTATAGCTTCTGGCATTTCTGGAGTAATTACTGATATATTTCTTTTACGAAGTTTACTTGCCTTAGCTTTTGAAGAAGATTTGCCTGAACCATTAAGAGCTTTAATGTTGGCACTTCCATCAACAGAAAGCATCACAAAACAATCTCCACCAACCCCTGTCATGTGGGGCTCAGCAACACAAAGAACGGCGTTCATGGCAATTGCAGCATCTACGGCATTACCACCATTTTTTAGAATTTCAATTCCCACTGATGCAGCTATTGGATGAGACGAGGCTATCATTGCATGAGAGCTTAAAACGTTTGATTTACCTAGTTTGGAAAAATCTCTCTTATCAAAATAGTCCAAAATATTATTCAAGAATTTTTCTCCAGTGAAAACTCATATATTTTATGCTAATAAGTAAACTGATATTTACAGTAGTATTTTTTTTATATTTTTAGCAGCCTGTCTTATTCGTTGTTCATTCTCAACCAAGCCAACCCTTACATAACCTTCCCCATATTCACCAAATGCCACCCCAGGAGCAACCGCTACATCCGCCTTAAGCATTAATTCTTTTGCGAACTCTAGTGAGCCTTTGCTCTTATATTTTTCAGGTAAAGGAGCCCATGCAAACATGCTTGCTTGTGGCTTTGGAATATCCCATCCAGACCTTGCCATTGATGTTATTAAAACGTCTCTTCTTCTTTGGTAAGTATTTCTAATGTCTTCAACACAACTTTGGGGTCCATTTAGAGCAGAAGCAGCTGCAACTTGAACAGGTGTAAAAGCACCATAATCTAAGTAAGATTTAATTCTGGTTAAAGCATGAACTAACTTTGTATTACCAACTGCAAAACCAATTCTCCAACCAGCCATAGCATAAGTTTTAGACATTGAAGTAAATTCAACAGCTACTTCTTTTGCCCTAGAAACCTCTAAAATTGAAGGAGGCTTAACATTATCATAATAAATTTCTGCATAAGCTAAATCTGACAAAATATAAACATTATACTTAAGGGCAATCTTTACCAATTCTTCGTAAAAATCTAATGATACAACTTGGGCTGTAGGGTTAGATGGAAAAGAAACTATTAAAGCTACTGGTGCTGGAACACTATCTTTTATAGAGTTTTCTAACCTTTCCAAATAGAGTTCAGGATTAAATATACCCTCATCCATAGCAGGCAAGTGCCTAAGAGAAGCACCCGCAATTATAAAACCATACGGATGAATTGGATAGGAAGGATTTGGAGATAATATAATATCACCTGGAGAAGTTATTGCTTGCGCTAAATTTGCCAATCCTTCTTTAGAACCTAAGGTAACAATTACTTCATTTTCAGGATCTAAATCTACATTAAAACGTCTTTTATAATAAGTTGACTGTGCCTTTCTTAATCCTGGAATACCTTTACTAGAGGAATACCTTCCCGTGCCAGGTTTCTCTACAGTCTCTTTTAATTTTTCTCTAATATGTTTAGGTGTAGGCATGTCAGGATTACCCATACCAAAATCTATAATGTCCTTGCCCTTAGCCCTTAATTCGGCTTTTAATCTATTAACCTCTGCAAAAACATAGGGTGGCAATCTCTTTATTCTGTCAAATTCATCATTCATCATTCATTCCAACAAAATTTGGTCTTTATAAATAATATCTTTCCCTAAAGAAATTTTAGGTTAAAATTCAATTAATACTATAAGCTCTAATATGTTTAATTTAAGGTATCAATGCGTTTTTTTATCAAAACTGTTTTTTTTCTTTTAGGTGTATTGGTTATTGGGATGATGTTATGGTTTGGCATGCCCAATATTCAAAAGTCTTTTAAACCTGTTGAAGTGATTTCAGTTACTATAACTTTAAATAATAAATGCTCGGTGGATGATGATAGTTTTGTAGTTACCGTTCCAGGAACAAACTTAGAAGTACCTTTCAAAAAAGGTGTGGCAAGAATTAGATTAAAATCTGATAGAAAAGTTCAGCTTAAATCAAATCCAAAATATGAAGCTGTTCGTTATACTGGTATACATGTTCCTGTTGAACCTAAAATGGTTTTAGAAGCTGACTGTTCTACATCACCTAGGTTAAAAGGAATATTTGGATCCATGAAAGACCAGTTTAAAAAATAAGGAAATTAAAATGAAAAATGTTAACATAAAATTACCTGACGACCCACTAAAAGGGTCAAGCATTCAAGAGATAGGAAAAAAGCTAAGAGATGGCTCAATATCATGCCTTAATCTCACTAAAATATATTATAAACGCATTAATATTTTGAATTCTTATCTTCATGCCTATATTCATCTTGACGAAAGCTTAGCTCTCTCATGGGCAGAAGGTATTGATAAATTATTTAAAAGTGGGGTTGATCTAGGCCCATTAATGGGGATCCCTGTTGCTATAAAAGATATTTGCTCTGTTGAGGGTATGCCAACAACTAATGGATCACAAATTATTTCTGATGATATAACAGGTCCTGAGGGAAGTTTAGTGAAGAGATTAAAATCACTTGGATGTGTAATCTTAGGAAAAACACATACTGTTGAATTTGCACTAGGAGCAACTGGCTTAAATAAATATAAAGGTACACCTTGGAACCCATGGGATAGTAAAACTCATAGAATGCCTGGTGGTTCTAGTAGTGGCTCAGCAGTTGCTGTTGCATCTGGTTTAGCAGCTTTTGCAATTGGCACAGATACCGGAGGTTCAGTTAGAATTCCAGCAGCATTGAATGGAATAATCGGTTTAAAAACAACAAAAAATAGATGGCCAACAGATGGTATTTTCCCACTTTCTCCAACATTGGATACACCTGGGCCAATTGCTAGGAATGTAAAAGATACTAATCTAATATTTAATACTTATAATAGTATAAATAACCCTAAAAAGAGCCTTGATATTAAAAACTTGTCTTTTGGAAAACTTAAAGAACCATTCACCTTAAACTTAGATCCTGACGTCAAAGAAGCCTATGAAAATATTTGTCATCAACTCAAAATGGAGGGTGCAAAAATCGAAGATGTAGTCATTCCTGAGGCTAACGAGAAAGTCACTTTATTTCCCAAAATAGTTGGATCAGAAATAATTAGTGCCTTCGGAATAGATCGTTTCAAGGAAAATGTAGATAAAATGGATCCTGTTACTGGAAACAGAGCTAAATTAGGCCTAGATATTTCCTCTTATGACTACATTGCTGCAAAACAAAGAGTTATAGAATTAGAGCATATTGCAGATCAATATTTTACCCAATATGACGCACTTCTATCTCCAACTACAGTAATGCAACCGCTTGATGTTAAAAAGGCTGAGATTGGTAAAGAGCTACATGAAAGAAGTCTTCTTGCATCAGCAAACACGCAACCAGTTAATATTTTTGGCATATGCGGCATCACATATCCAATACAAAAATTTGTAAAAACTAATAACAACTCTTTACCTATTGGATTACAAATAATTTGTAATAAAAATGATGATGAAAAAGCATTAGAAATTGCATTAGCGTTAGAAAAACAGTATGGGGAGCCTGAACTTCCTGATATTAATAAATTTTTATGATATTAATCATCATTGAAATAGGGTAACAATAAAAAAGATTGTTGTAGATCTTGAATTTTATTATTGAAAAATTACCTAACTTAAAATAATTAAAAATAATTTTTGAACTTTAGTAAGGGATATCAAGTCTTGCCTTTAAAATTAATAGACGCAAATAACTTAAAAAAGTCATTCGGAAATTTTATAGCTGTCGATAATATTGATTTAGCCGTACACCGTGGAGAAGTTGTAGGTTTTTTAGGTCCAAATGGAGCCGGTAAATCAACAACTATGAAAATGTTAACAGGTTTTCTAGAACCTGATAGTGGTGATATATTAATTAACAATATTGACCTTAAATCTTATCCTTTAGAGGCAAAGCAATTCATTGGATATCTTCCTGAAGGTGCACCGTCTTATTCAGACATGGAGGTATCAGAGTTTTTATCATTTGTTGGTAAAATGAGAGGAATTAACAATAAAAATATTTTAAACCGTCGTTTAGACGATATGGCTAACCAAATAAACCTTAAAGATGTTTGGAATCGTCCAATCGAAACTCTTTCTAAGGGTTTTAAAAGAAGAGTTGGTATTGCCCAAGCACTGATACACGACCCAGATATTTTAATTCTTGATGAACCAACTGACGGCTTGGATCCTAATCAAAAACATGAAATGAGAGATTTAATAAAAAATATATCTAAAAATAAGGCTATAGTTATATCAACCCATATACTAGAAGAAGTTGAAGCCGTTTGCTCTAGAGCTGTTATTATAGCAAATGGAAAGCTCCTAGCTAATGAAAAACCAGTAAACCTTGGTAATAATCTAAAACAAAAGAGTGTGTTGTGTATTTTATTATCTAATAAAATTAATAGTACAATTTCAAAAGAGATAAAAGCTAACCTAAATTATAAGAATGTAGAAATCCAATCCGTGAGCAACACATCGGGTAAAATCTTAATGCAAGGAGACGAAAAAAGTTTGGATTTAAATAAAATCATAGCTCAATTAAAAAAACAGAAACTCCATGTGGTTGAGGCTTATTTTATAAAACCTACTTTAGATGAGATATTTAGAAAAATTACTCAAGGTGAATAGTAGTTAATACAGTTGGATAAATTATGAATACATATTTTAATAAAACATATATTATATTTGATAGAGAATTAAGAGGATATTTCAGGACTCCCCTAGCTTCAATATTTTTATTAGTTTTTTTAGCTCTATCTTCAGGGATGACTTTCTTTTTGGGAAGGTTTTTTGAACGTGACCAAGCAGATCTGATTGCCTTCTTTTCATGGCATCCATGGTTATTTCTAATTTTAATGCCTGCAATTGGCATGCGTTTATGGGCTGAAGAACGAAGATCAGGAACAATCGAATTACTAATCACATTACCAGTTACAAACACTCAATTAGTTGTAGGCAAATTTTTAGCTAGTTGGGTTTTTACACTTATTGCCCTCGTTTTATCTATGCCAATTTGGATAACTGTTAATTACCTTGGCGATCCTGATAATAATGTAATTTTAATCTCATACATTGGAAGTTGGTTAATGGCTGGGGCCTTCTTGGCTCTTACTTCTTGCCTTTCAACTCTCACTAAAAACCAAGTTATTGCATTTATAATTTCATCTATTAGTGGTTTTATTTTGATTATGGCTGGCTTTAGCTTGATTTTATCTGCAGTTCGATCTTGGGCACCAGTTTGGATTACAGAGACTATAAGTTCAATGTCTTTTCTTTCTCACTTTAGTAGAATTCAGATGGGTGTATTTGACTTAAACTCTCTTATATTCTTTCTATCAATGATTATTTTGTGTCTTTGGATCAACATACAGCTTGTTCAAATAAAAAAAGCCGACTGAGGGTAAAATGAATTTCTTAAATCAGATTAAACCTAAAAACCTTGTAAAATTATCAATATTTTTATCTATAATTATATTTTTTTGTGTAAACATAATTATAAATAATATTCTTGGATACTCACGAATAGATTTCACAGAAAATAAACTATATTCACTATCAGACGGAACGAAATCACTCTTAGAAAATCTTAAAGAGCCAATCCACCTCAGGTTATTTATTTCAAGCAATCTAGTTAAAGATGTACCTCAGTTTTCAACCTATGCAAATAGAGTTGAGACAATTTTGAAAACATATAGCAACCTTTCTAGTGGTAAAATAACAATTGAAACAATTGACCCAAAGCCGTTTTCTGATGCTGAAGACAGAGCCGTCGGAATGGGTATCAATCCATTTAACGCAACTGAAATGTCAGATTCATTATATTTTGGACTTGCTGCCACTAATTCTACAAACGGTCAAAAAAACATTCCTTTGTTTTCGCCTGAAAGAGAAACCTTTCTTGAATATGACTTAACGAGTTTAATTTCAGAACTAAGTCAAACAAAAAAACCTGTAGTTAGCATCATAGATAATCTTGGTCTCAGCTCTGATGCAAGAATAGGTAAACCTGAGCAACAAATACTGAAACAAATGAAAGAAATGTTTCAGGTAGAAATGATTAATGAGAGTACAAATGAGCTGAATGAAAATACAAAAGTTCTTATGATTATCCATCCTAAATTTCTTTCTGACGAAACTCTTTACATGATAGATCAATGGGTGCTTGATGGTGGAGCAACTTTGATTTTTTTAGACCCTTATGCGGAAACTGAACTAAGTCGTCAACAGGGCATGCCTCCTATGAACCCCCGATCAGATTTAAAGAAATTACTAGACACTTGGGGTGTTAAGTTTGATAACAAGAAAGCCGTATTAGATTCTGAATTTGGCTTTCGTATAGCCAGGAAGATTAATGGCAGAGATATACAGGTTACAAATTATCCATGGCTAAATATTAGAGGTGACGGTCTGAACCGAAATGATAGCTCACTCTCGAACCTTAGTACCATTGTAATGACTACCGCAGGGTCTATCGAAGATACCAATAAAGATCCAATCCTAGAACCCATAATTAGAAGTAGCAATAAATCTGGATTGGGAGACGCACAGAAAGCAGGGAACCCCGAAGGTGATCCAAGAGACCTCTTATCTAATATAAAATCAGAAAATGAGAATTATGTATTAGCTGGTTGGATTAAAGGAGATTTAAACTCTTCTTTTATTGATAATGAGAATAAAAGAGACAAACAAATAATTAAGTCAAAAAAGACATCAAATGTTTTGCTAATTACTGATGCTGACATGTTAATGGACAGAAACTGGCTAACTCAAAGAGGTGCATTCGCAAATAATGGCGACTTTGTTTTAAATGTTGTTGAAAAAATGATTGGTGGCAATGCCTTATCTGATCTTAGGGGTAAAAGCACATCATGGAGGCCATTTGAAAAAATCATAGCTTTAGAAAAAGTTGCAGAAGAAAAATTCCTTATAGAAGAGCAAATGCTTGCTAAAAAGTTAGAGGGTATGGAAGATAAAATAAGAAATTTAACTCAGAATAATGATAAGAATTCAGATGTATTATCCCCAGAGACCATTAAAGCAATTGATGGCTTTAAAGCGGAAATGATGGCTACAAGATCTCAGTTAAGAAATGTAAAATTTGACTTAAGAAGAGACGTGGAGTTGTTAAAAAAATGGATCATATCATTAAATGTAGCAATTTTACCAATTATGTTTGCTGCTGCTTCATTAATTATTTCGTTAAGAAGAAAAAGAAAAAATTCCTATTAGAAATTTAGGCGGATAGAAGTATGACTAACAAAAAGTTTATAAGTTTAATTGTTATTTCAATTTTATTGGCAGTATCAGCTGCAGTGTCAATAAACATGAATACTCAAAACTATAGTTTTCAAAATAGGGGCGAAGTTTTTTTAAAAGGTTTTACTCAAAATATAAATAATGTAAATCGTATTTCAATTGAGTCTTTTGACAATACGATTGACCTAGTTAAAAAAGATAATAGTTACATATCAGAATCTGGTTACCCTTTAAAAAAGGGTATGTGGGAAAATTTAATAACAAGTCTTTCTCTCCTCAGAATAGAAGAGAAGAAAACTGAAGACCCAGAAAGACATGATGACCTTAATTTAAAATCACCGGAACTCAATCAAAGTGAGGATGAGAGTGAGGGGTATGCCACAAAAATAACTTTAAAAAAGAATGATGGCACAGTTTATTCTTCAATCCTTTTTGGAAAAACTGATCCTAGTGTTGGAGGACTAAGTGGCGGCCAATTTGCAAGAATGAATGGAATTAATCAAAGCTATCTTCTCAAGGGAGCTATCAGGATGCCAGGTAGCAAGTCTGATTGGTTTGAAAGCCTTCTTTTTACAATTAAAAATGAAAACTTTGAAAAAGTTAGTCTGCTGAAAAATAATAAAGTTTTTGAGATTAAAAATATTAAAAACTCTTTAAAAATTACCTATCCTCAAATTGTAGGTTTCAAAGCTGATCAAGAGAAGTTGAGTGATGTCAGAGATGTTATCGAAAGTTTTTATTTTTATGACGTAAAAAAATCTTTAGATAGTTATCCAGATAATTTGCCAACTCTTTCTTATGTCACAAAGGATGGAATGATTTTATCGATATCTTCTGTAAGCCCTGAAACAAAAGGGGAAAGTTGGGTAATCATCAAGGCTCAATCAAACAACTCTAATTCAAAGAAATTAGCAGAAGAGATTAGAAACAAAACATCAGGATTTCAATTTTTAGCAAATATTAACACTAGTAATATTTTAAGATGGGAAGCTTCCGACTTAAGAGCTCAAAAAGTAAAAAATTAATAAGATCGAGGCATTCCTAAAACATGCTCTGCGAGATATGATAATATCAAGTTTGTTGATATTGGAGCAACTTGGTATAATCTAGCTTCTCGAAACTTTCGTTCCACATCATACTCTTCTGCGAAGCCAAAGCCACCATGTGTTTGAACACATGCCTCTGCGGCAGCCCACGATGCATCGGCAGCGAGCAATTTTGCAGTATTAGCTTCCTCACCAATGGGCTTTCCTGCCTCATACAACCTCGCGGCATGATAGACCATTAACTCAGCCGCCTTCATCTGAGCATATGCTTTTGCGATTGGAAACTGAATTCCCTGATTTTTTCCGATAGCCCTTCCAAAAATATTTCTATCATTGGCATAGTTAGTAGATTTTTTAGTGAACCATTTTGCATCGCCAATACATTCAGCTGCAATTAAAATTCTTTCCGCATTCATCCCGGATAAAATATATCTAAAACCCTTATTTTCTTCACCAACAAGACTAGAAGCAGGTATTCTTAAGTTATCAAAGAAGACTTCTGTTGTGGAATGGTTCATCATAGTTCTAATTGGACGAATGGTAAGACCATTTCCCTTAGCTTTCCTCATATCTAAAAGAAAAACCGACAAACCCTCTGTTTTTTTATTAACCTCACTCAGGGGGGTTGTCCTTGCTAACAATAGCATTAAATCAGAATGTTCTGCTCTACTTGTCCATATTTTTTGACCATTTATTATATAATCATCACCATCACGTACAGCTACAGTTCTTAAACTCGTAGTGTCAGTTCCACTAGTTGGCTCGGTCACTCCAAATGCTTGCAATCTGAGAGATCCATCTGCAATTTTAGGTAAGTACTCTTTCTTTTGTTGATCTGAGCCATGTCTTAGTACTGTGCCCATAGTATACATCTGAGCATGACACGCAGCTGCATTACACCCTTGATGATGTATCTCTTCAAGAATAACCGAAGCTGCTACCATTCCTAGTCCTACCCCACCATATTCTTCGGGTATTAAAGCACCTAAAAAGCCTGCATCAGTTAGAGCCTTAACAAATTCAGTTGGATAACCTTGTTCTCTATCGAGCTTTCTCCAATATTCTCCTTGATAATCTCCACAAAGTTTGGAAACAGACTCTCTGACCTCAGATATCACATCATCTTGGGCATCTAATTTATCAGGTTGTATGGTAGTATCTGGCATTCTTTACCTCGTAAATTTTAGTTGCTCTTTATATATATATTAAATAAATTTTATATTACTAGTTTATTCATCTTAAATAATAGTAATTATTTAATACTATCAAAATGCTTACAAGAAAACTTTGGAGATTTTATAATGAAGTTAGAATTCCATCATATAAATTTTGTATCAAAAGACGTAGAAAAAATGAATAATTTTTATAAAAATATTCTTGATATGGACAGTATACCAATAGAAAACTTTCCTAGAACAGAAGAAACTATTGAAAGTGGTTATAGTGGTAAAATTAACTTTGTTACCGAAGGTAAAATAGAAATGCATCTTGCAGAGCGTGATTTAAATGTCGCTTTTAAAAACAAACAAACCATCAACCCGGTTGATCAAGGTCATATTGCCTTTAGAACAGATAATATAAAATTATTCATAGAAAGACTTACAGAAAAGGGAATCCCGTTTTCTGATTATGGGACGACTTTTGCCAAAGAATGGCATCAAGTTTTTTTCCACGACCCAGAAGGAAACGTAATAGAAGTCCACCAAAAAATAAATTGTTAAATGATTAGTCAATGTTTTAGAAACCTAGACTTCAAAATTCTTTGGAGTGCTGGTTGTATGACTGGCATTGCGAGAGCTATGGAGTTCTTGGCTTTAAGTCTATATGCACTCCAAGAACTTGGATTGCCTTATTTGGTTACTATAATTTTTGCAGCACGAATGTTACCAATGAGCCTTTTAGGTATAGTGATAGGAACAATATCTGAGAGAGTTTCTCCAATTTCAGTTATAAAATTTATTTATGCAACATCTAATATTTTTACCGGAATAGCTGTCTTAATGGTTTTCACTGGGGTTTTTAATGTTTTTTTTGCATTTATGCTTGCATTTATAAATGGGATCACCTGGGTTGTTGACCTTGCTGTAAGAAGAAGAGTTCTGGCAGATCATATTGATAAAAAGCTTCTCAGTTCTTCTCTCGCCATGGAAACTTTATCTAATAATGCAACTAGGTTAATTGGGCCATTATTTGCTGGTTTACTATATACTCTTGTAGGATTGACTGGAATATTCAGTCTACAGTTGTTGATGTATATTGTAGCCTTTGGCTTAATCCTAAAATTTCAGAAGAATGAAAGACAAAAATCTTCTATATATTTAAAAAAATCCGACGACACAAATATTAAAGATCATTGGGCTCACGGTTTATTAGACGAGATTCTTAAAACTGGGAAAAATGCTTATAATATAGTTAGTCTTAGATTGGTATTAATAACCACACTAATTTTTAACGTTTTTGGTTTTCCCCTAGTATCTCTAATACCTGTGTTAGGAAGAGAGAAATTAGCTCTGTCTGAATTTGACATAGGTATATTGGCCTCATCCGAAGGATTTGGAGCTTTAATTGGAGCTCTAATAATCGGAAACCTGTCTCCTCAAAAATACTTGTCGGTAATTTTTGTAACTGGTGTTTCAGGATTTTTTATAGGTATGTTTATGTTTTCCTTTTCTCCAAATTTATTGTTAGGGTTCATTAGCTTAACTTTTGGGGGTATTTTTTTATCCGGCTTTAGCACGATGCAAGGAGCGCTAGTGTATCAGGCATCTTCTAGTTCAAAAGGAAATAATTTTGGAATATTAGCAACATGTATAGGGACAGCACCACTTGGCTTAGTTAATTTATCTTGGATAATAACAGTGATCCCAGTGGATCAAACAATTAAACTAAATGTTTATTTAGGGCTTATTTGTATAATTATAACTGTTTTGTATTTTTTACTTAAAAAAAATAAAACTAAACTGGAATAGCCTTTAGTAAAAATTGGTTCATTATTTTACTGAATTGTGCTGGGTCAGCAGGCATTTTACCTTCCATTAACCTGGCTTGCTCAAATAAAAGTGTGCCTGCGTCACTAACCAAATCATTATTATCTTTCTTTTCTATCAAAGATTTCATGTTCTTAATAAGCAAGTGATCTCCATTAATTTCTAAAATTCTTGGTGCCCCTTTATAATTTGTATCTCTTTGAGCCATCAAATGTTCCATTGCGATATCCATGTCACCGTCATCAGCAACTAAACAAACAGGACTATCAGTTAATTTAGATGACAGCCTAATATCTTTAACTTGATCACCTAAAACAACCTTCAATTGAGCAATCAGGTCAACGAATTGTTTGTCTTGTTTTTCTTTTTCTTCTTTATCATTAGGTTTCTTATCTTTAGTTTTAGCATCTAAATCATCTAAATTTATTTGACCTTGAGTGATTGAGGTAAACTTCTTTTCTTTAAACGAACCAATCATAGGTAACCAAAACTGGTCAATTGCATCAGTCATTATTAATACAGGAATATTTTTTGATTTAAACCCTTCCAAGTGAGGACTTGCTAAAGCTTGGGCATTCGTTTCTGCAGCAATGTAATATATATCTTTTTGTGTTTCAGGCATTTTCTCTAAATATTCAGCTAATGAAATAGTATCTTCACTTTCGTTAGTTGAAAACCTACACAAATCTAATAAATTATCTTTCCTTTCAGCATCTTCATAAAGGCCTTCCTTAAGAACAGCTCCATATTCCTTCCAGAAATTATTATATCCCTCCTTATTCTTCTCACTAACTTTTTTAAGTTCGCGGATTATCTTTCCTACTAAAGATTTACTGATTTTAGCGACGGCTGGGTTGTTCTGTAACATTTCTCTACTTACGTTCAAATCAATATCTTGAGTGTCTACTAAACCTTTGACAAATCTTAAATAACTAGGAATTAAGGCGTCACACTTATCGGTGATGAAAACTCTATTTATATATAATTTTAATGAAGATTTTCTGTCTGGATTAAATAAATCAAACGGTCTAGTTGATGGAATACAAATAAGATTTGTGTAACTAGTTGTACCCTCAGTATTATTATGCATAGTTAACAGTGGCTTTCCGTAACCTGCTCCAATATGAGAAAAAAATTCCTGATACTGTTCTTCTGTAATTTCTTTTGTAGGCCTTGTCCAAAGTGCAGACGCTTCATTCAAGGTTTTGACTTCAGCATCCTTTTTATCAATTTCTAAAAATTTAACTGGGTATGAAATATGATCAGAGTATTTTCTTACAATAAATTGTACTCTAGTCTCCCCCAAAAATTCCTTAGCATCTTTTTTTAAAGATAATGTAATGGAGGTACCAATGTTATCTTTATTGCTCTTTTCTAAATTAAAACCTGTTTTCCCATCAGAAAACCATTTCCAAGCTTGTTCTTCACCTGCCTTTTTAGAAACTACTTCGACATTATCAGCCACCATAAACGATGCATAAAAACCTACACCAAATTGTCCAATCATTGACATGTCTGATTTTTTTTCTTTCGAATTTTTAGAAATCTGTTCTAGGAAAGCTTTTGTTCCTGATCTAGCAATAGTACCTAAAGATGATTTTAAGTCTTCTTCATTCATACCTATTCCATTATCTGAAATAGTTAGGGTTTTCTCTTTATTATTAATTTCAATTTTAATTTCTGGTGCCTCTGATGAACCAGCTATCTTTTTATCTGTTAAGCTCAGATATTTTCTTTTATCAAGAGCGTCAGAAGCATTTGATATTAATTCACGAAGAAATATTTCTCTTTCAGAGTAAAGAGAATTAATAACTATATCTAAAATTTTACCAGTATCTGCTTCAAATTGATTACTCATGTTAGACATTTTGGGACCCTTGATTTAATGTTAATTATGTAAAGTTAATTGGGTATTTCATACTGTATTTTCAAGAGAAAATTATAATTTTTAATATTAATTAAGGAGAAATTTATATGTTTAAAATTGGTATTTGTGGAATAGGGAAAATGGGGTCTGAAATTACCAAAAGATTATTAGAATGTAATCAGACTATATCTGTATGGAACAGAACAAAAGGGAAAACTAAAGAGCTTGAAAAAATAGGAGCAAAAGTTACAGATGAGGTAAAAGAATTAATAAATATAAGCGATATAATAATAATAATAATGGGTAATGATATTGCTCTAGACTATATTTATAATAGTCCAGAAGGTCTCAAAAATATTAACTTAAATAATAAAATAATTGTTGAGATGAGTACTACAAGTATTAGCAAGATTAAATCTCTAGAAAAAATAGTAATTGCATCTAATGGAGAATTTGTAGAATGTCCCGTTGGCGGCTCTACCCAACCTGCAAGAGAAGGAAAACTTTTAGGATTAATTGGTGGTAAGTATGAAGTATTTAAAAAATTAGAAGGTCTTTTAAAATTAATCTGTCGCAGATATGAATATCTAGGAGTTGTTGGAAAAGGTTCTGCAATGAAATTAGCTATTAATCTTCCATTAATGGTCTATTGGCAATCCTTAGGAGAAGCATTGGCTATCACTACTAACAATGGAATAGATTTTGATAAAGCCCTAGATATTATGATGGACAGTTCAGGCGCAGCAAAAATAGCACACTTAAAAACAAAATCTATCTCTGATGCTATGGAAAATATTCATAATATAAAATCTTCATTTAACGTTTCTTCATCTCTTAAAGATATGGAACTAATGATTGAAGAAATTAAAAAACTGAACAAAGAATTTCATGTTATTAACGGCGCAACAAAGTATGTCGCAGAAGCAGCAAAAGAGGGTTGGTCTGATTGTGATGCCTCATTACTTAGCGTCTACATCAATAAGAAACTAAATAATTATTTGTAGTAGTCAGAGCCTTCATCATCCAAAATTAATTTAATCTCTCTCAAGAAGGCTGTGCCTGCAGGCAATGGATGTTCTTCATCATCAAGTTCTTGAGCGGTTTTTTCTGCAATTTCATCGTTTAATATACTTATAGTCTTTCCTGATTGAAGAGCATTAATGTATACTTTTGCTGCTCTTTCAAAATAATAAAGTCTATTAAATGTTTCGGCTACATTTTGACCAAAAATCAATATCCCATGGTTACCCATTATAAAGGTATGTTTTTTTGGATCTGAAAGTAAGTTTGCACATCTCTCACCTTCTTCTTCAAATGCCAAACCTCCATAGTTTTTGTCTACTACTTGTCTTCCAAAAAACATAGACGCCACCTGATTAATTGGTGGAAGAATACAGTCCTCTAATGAGGCTAAGGTTGTGGCATATATTGAATGAACATGCATTATGCATCTAGCATGAGGACACATTTTATGAATAGCTCCATGCAAACCCCAGGCAGTAGCATCGGGTGGATTTTCTTTACTTAATACAGATTTATCATTTGTATTTAGTAATAAAAGATCCGAGGCCTTTATCCTTGAAAAGTGCCACATGTTGGGGTTCATTAAAAAGTCAGTCCCATCGGAATTGACCGCTAAACTAAAATGATTTGCTACAGCTTCATGCAAATCACTTCTCTCAGCCCACCTAAAAGCCGCTGCGAGATCCTTCCTTTCTTCATAAAAATTATCGTTAGAGATATATCCTGATGATGGTTTAATTTCATTCATGTTGATGCTTTCCCCAAAATTTTAATAATCTCATATTGTATTTAGTTTAGTCAATTACTATAAATACCTAATTAATTAACATAGAGATTTATATTGGGATACTTATACCTTTTAATAGCAATAATTGGAGAAGTTGTTGCCACAACATATCTAAAGAGCACTAATAATTTTTCAGAAGTTATGCCAACTACTTATGTTGTTACAGGTTATGGAATTGCTTTTTATTTTATGATGCTTGCAATGAAAACAATTCCTATTGCAATCACTTACTCTATATGGGCGGGCGTTGGAATTTCTGCAATTACAATATTAGGTGCTCTTAAATATAAAGAAGTTCCAGACCTAATGGCTCTAATAGGTCTAGGTTTAATAATTGTTGGAGTAATAATACTAGTTTTTTATAGTAAAATGGGTACCAATTAAAAATGTATAGCCTTAGAGTAAGTTGCTAGGGCAGCTTCCTTTATAGCTTCGTTAACGGTAGGGTGACCATGACAAATTCTGGCAACATCTTCTGAAGATGCACCAAAACCCATTGCCATAGATAATTCGTGTATTACTGTACCAGCCTCGTGACCTATCATATGGGCGCCCAAAATTTTATCTGTTGATTTATCTGATAGTATTTTTACAAAGCCTTCAGTATGATTTATTGCCTTAGCTCGACTATTAGCTGACAAAGGAAAAACTCCTTTATTATAAGAAACTCCATTTTCTTTTAGTTCTTCTTCAGTTTTTCCAATAACAGCAACTTCCGGAGACGTATAAATAATTCCTGGTACCAGGTTATAATCAACATGACCTGCCTCACCATTAATAATTTCAACAGCAGCTACGCCATCTTCTTCTGCCTTATGAGCTAACATTGGGCCCCGTATAACATCTCCAATAGCGTATATATTAGGAATAGATGTTTGAAAATTCTTATTAGTATTAATAAAACCTTGTTTGTCTATGTCTAAATTTATATTTTCTAAACCTAAACCGTCAGTATTTGGTTTTCTTCCTACAGCCACCAAAACAACATCCGCTTCTAGTTTTTTGATAGAACCAGTGACTACATCCTTTACAGATAGCAAAACTGCTTTATCATTTATTTGTGCACTCTCAACAGCATGATTTAATTTGAAGGTTATTCCTTGTTTTTGTACAATTTTTAAAAACTTTTCTGCTACTTCATTATCCATTCCAGGTAAAATTCTTGGTAAATACTCTAAAACTTCAACATCAGACCCAAGTCTTCTCCATATAGTTCCCATTTCCAGACCGATAATGCCTCCTCCAATAACAATCATCTTCTTGGGAACGTGACTAAGATTCAAGGCTCCAGTTGAGGTAACAATTCTTTTTTCATCAATATCAATTTTAGGAAGGCTTGTAGGTTTTGAGCCGGTAGCTATTATTATTTTTTCAGAATAAATCGTATCTTTTTTCCCATTATTCATAATTTCAATTGAATTTGATGAAATTAATTTTGCTTCTCCAAAATATTTAGTGACCTTGTTTTTTTTAAAAAGAAAATCTATTCCCTTTGTTAACTCTTCAACGATACTTGATTTTTTATTTAAAAGTTTAGGCAAATCTAAGCTTACTTGATTGTAGTTTATACCCCAATCTTCATTTCCATTTTTTTTCGTGGAATTTTCATATTGTTCAGATGCGTATAGCATTGCCTTTGATGGAATACATCCTACATTTAAGCATGTACCGCCCAATGTCTGGCTTTTTTCTATATTGGCAACTTTCATACCTTTCTGTGCTGCTACAATTGAAGCCACATATCCACCTGGCCCAGAACCAATTACAACAAGATCGAATTTTTTTTCAGACATTTTAACCTACTATTTATATTTAAGCCCCAACTACTAAACGACTAGGATCTTCTATTATTTCTTTAATTCTTACTAAAAAGGAAACTGCTTCACGACCATCTATAATGCGGTGATCATAGGATAAAGCCAAGTACATCATTGGTCTAATTTCAATTTTATCATCAATAACTACCGCTCTTTTTTCAATTTTGTGCATCCCCAATATACCCGATTGTGGAGGATTTAATATCGGAGAAGACATTAATGAGCCATATACTCCACCGTTTGAAATTGTAAAAGTTCCTCCGGCCATATCAGATATACCTAAGCTTCCATCTTTTGCCTTTTTTCCAAAATCAGCTATACTTAATTCAGTTTCTCCAAATGACATTTTATCAGCATCTTTTAAAACGGGAACCACCAAACCCTGAGAAGTGCCAACGGCAACTCCAATATTATAATAATTTTTATATACTATATCATTACCATCTATTTCTGCGTTAACTGCAGGAAACTGTCTTAAAGCATCAATCGATGCTTTTACAAAAAAACTCATGTAGCCAAGCCTTACACCATTTTTCTTTTCAAAACTATCTTGATAATTTTTTCTCATCTCTATAAGGGCTGTCATATCTACTTCATTATAAGTCGTAAGCATAGCCGCAGTGTTTTGAGCCTCTTTTAATCGACGTGCTATTGCTTGACGCAAACGCGACATTGGAATTCTTTCTTCTAAACTTTCATTATGACTCTTTGATGAAATCACCTCATTGTTGATATTCTTGGATGTATCTCTAGTTTGAACTGGCTTAGCAATTTCTTCTTCTAACTTATTAGAACTCTCAATATTTGCTACTTTAGGAGCTTCACTTTTTCCTTCTCCTTCAACAATTATTCCTAATAGAGCTCCGACTTCTACTGTGTCGCCCTCAGACACAATGACACTATCTATTATACCAGAAACGGATGCAGGAACTTCTAGAGTTACCTTATCAGTTTCCAACTCAACAATAGGATCGTCAACTTCAACAAAATCTCCCTGCTTTTTTATCCATTTAGAAACAGTTGCTTCTACAACAGATTCTCCTAAAACTGGAACTAGAATATCCATTCCATTATCCTTTCGATTATTTTTTGTATTTTCATTATTAGAATTTTGAATCACTGAATTTTTACTGATATTAGATTTCGTTAAGTATAAGAGCACATCACCTTTTGTAACTCGTCCATCAACACCTGTACCTTCTATATCTGAAATATTTAAATTTTTTTCTTCAATAATTTTTGCAGCTGAAGGCATAGCCATTTTTTTATTGTTATTATCAACCATATTAAGATCTATTCAGCTGCCTCTCTTTTTATTTTTTTTGATTCTGTTTCAAGAGCTTGGTTTACTAAATCTAATTGTTCTTTTGTATGCCTAGAAAAGGATCCTGTTGCCGGGGAGGCGGCTTCAGATCTACCTACATATACCGGACGATTAAATTTAGATTTATACTTTTTAAGTACTTCCTCTATTCTTCTATCTACAAAAAACCAAGCACCCATATTTTTAGGCTCTTCTTGGCACCAGACAATTTCTGCATTAGGTGTATCGGATAAAATTTTCTTAAGAGTGTTAGCAGGAAAAGGGTATATTTGTTCAAGCCTTAAGAGTTTAATGTTGTATAATTTACGTTTGTCTCTTTCCTCAAGTAAATCATAAAAGACTTTACCTGAACAAATAACAACTCTTTCGATTTCTTTATCCTTAATTTTCGAATTAGGGTCTCTTATTACTCTTCTAAAGGCGGTATTTT
Organism: uncultured Alphaproteobacteria bacterium; assembly: GCA_937142855.1. Lineage (GTDB taxonomy): Bacteria > Pseudomonadota > Alphaproteobacteria > Puniceispirillales > Marisalimonadaceae > Marisalimonas. The sequence goes on from CAKZQZ010000017.1 coordinate 25,986, forward strand.
CTGACATTTCAGCTAGTTTAGATGTACACATTTTATGCCTGAGAAGACTTTTAGGAGTCATGATAATTAAAGGTTTTCTAAAATCTCTTTTGAGCTGTCTTCTTAAAGCATGAAAGTAATTAGCTGGCGTACTGCAATTTAATACTTGCATATTGTCTTCACCACATAATTGCAAGTATCTTTCTAGCCTTGCAGATGAGTGCTCTGGGCCTTGGCCCTCATATCCATGAGGCAGTAACATGACTAGCCCTGACATTCTTAACCATTTTGCCTCCCCACTCGAAATAAACTGATCTACAATAACCTGAGCACCATTGGCAAAATCACCAAATTGTGCCTCCCACATTACTAGAGCAGTTGGTTCAGTAAGAGAATAACCATATTCAAAACCCAAAACAGAAGCTTCTGATAAAGGTGAATCTATTACCTCAAAAGTTTCTTGTCTTTCATTTATATTATTTAGAGGTGTATATCTTTCTTCGGTGACCTGATCAATAAACACAGAATGTCTTTGAGAAAAAGTACCTCTACAACTATCTTGACCTGACAATCTAACGGGGTAGCCTTCTAATAATAATGATCCAAACGCGAGATGCTCTGCAGTTGACCAATCTATACCTTCTCCAGCCTCAATAGCCTTTTTCCTAGCCTCAACAATTCGAAAAAGTTTTTTATTTAGTTCAAATTTTTCAGGTATTGTCGTTATTGCTTTTCCAATTAATTTTAGATTGTCTGTAGATACAGATGTTTCACCTCTACGATCATCTCCATGAGCAGCTCTCAAACTTGACCACTGCCCCTCTAACCAATCAGCCTTATTAGGCTTATAATTTGTCCCAGCCTGAAACTCTGTCTCAAGAAATTTATTATGATTATTTACTTCATCTTTAGCTTCTTGTTGAGACAAAATCCCTTCGTTTATAAGTTTGGAGGCATATATTTTACTAATACTGTCATGAGATCCAATAGTTTTGTACATAACTGGCTGTGTAAAAGCAGGTTCGTCACCCTCGTTATGACCATATCTTCTATAACTAATAACATCTAAGACGACGTCACACGCAAATTTTTGTCTAAACTCGATAGCAATTCTAGAAGCATGAACCACGGCTTCAGGATCATCTCCATTAATGTGCATAATTGGCGCCATAACCATTTTTGCAACATCTGTACAATATGGGCTGGAACGAGAATAGTTAGGACTAGTCGTAAATCCAATCTGATTGTTTACGACTATGTGAATTGTTCCACCCGTTCTATAACCCCTAAGACCAGAGAAATCAAAGGTTTCTGCAACAATACCTTGTCCGGCAAAAGCAGCATCACCATGCAAAACAATTCCAAGAACTGATAATCTGTCACTAGTATCATTATGCTGGTTTTGCTTAGCTCTAACCCTTCCAATTACAACAGGAGCCACAACCTCTAAATGTGAAGGGTTAGCCTGCAATGACAAGTGAACATTCTTACCATCAAACTCTCTGTCGGCAGATGCTCCCATATGGTATTTAACATCGCCTGATCCACCAGCCTCTTCTGGGTTTGACTGATTGCCTAAAAATTCTGAAATAATAGCTCTAAAAGGTTTATTTAAAATATTATATAAAAGGTTCAGCCTACCCCTATGCGCCATCGCAATGACAACTTCTTTCATTCCTAGTTGACTACCACGCTTTAAGATTTGTTCAATTGCAGGAACGACAGACTCTGAGCCATCTAAACCAAATCTTTTAGTGCCGGCGTATTTCTTGTGGAGAAATTGCTCAAATGTTTCAGCACCGACCAATCTTTCATAGATAGCTTTTTTACCTCTTTTTGTAAATTGAGTTGTATTGCGAATAGATTCTATCCTCTCTTGTATCCAAGCTTTTTGAGCTGGATCTTGGACATGCATAAACTCTATTCCTATTGAGCTACAATATGTTTCTTTAACTATCTCCATTATTTGTCTTAGGGTTGCTGATTCCATACCTAAAACATTATCTATAAATATTGGCCTATCCCAGTCGTTATCACTAAACCCATATGTTTTAGGGTTAAGTTCTGGGTGAACATCTCTCTCTTGAAGGTTCAAGGGATCTAAGTTAGCTAAGAGGTGTCCATTAATCCTATATGCTCTAATTAACATAATGGCCCTAATAGAGTCTGTTGTAGCAGCTCTCAAATCTGATGCTGATATTACACCTTTACCGACAATACCCCTTGCAACAGCCTTGACACTCTCAACCGTATCTATGGCTCCAATAACCTGACTATTTTTTCTAGCCCAACTAGGGCCATTATCTAAGACAACATCATCACCGTTGCTCTTAAACCAAATGTCCCACTCTTTTGGAACTGAGTTTGGGTTTGATTTCCATTCTTTATGTAAATCATTAATAAAGGTTGCATTGGTGCCAGAAAGAAAACTTTGATCAGAGTTTTGATCATCCATTGTTATTAGTCCTTTTTAGAGTAATAATTTAAATATATTTCACAAAAACTTAAAGATTAAATCAAGTTATTTCCATTCATTAATGGCTTTTACAACAGCTTCACCTAAACCGGAGGGGGATTCAGACATAACAAAACCACAATCACTCATTTTTTTTACTTTTGAAGCAGCGTCTCCTCTTCCACCACTTACAATTGCACCAGCATGACCCATTGTTCTTCCTGGGGGAGCAGTCTTTCCTGCAATAAATCCAGCAATTGGTTTTTTTATTCTATGATTATCTATAAAAGATGCTGCATCTTCTTCTGCACTACCACCAATTTCACCAATCATTAAAATTGCTTCTGTTTGATCATCATTTAAAAACATCTCTAAACAATCAATAAAATTAGTTCCATTGATAGGGTCACCGCCAATTCCTATACATGTAGACTGTCCCAATCCTGCCGCAGTAGTTTGAGCGACAGCTTCGTATGTTAGGGTACCTGATCTAGATACTATTCCAATTTTTCCAGGAGTATGAATGTGACCAGGCATTATCCCAATTTTACATTCACCTGGGGTTATTACACCAGGACAATTAGGTCCAATCAATCTGGAATTTGATTGTTTAAGGTACTGCTTAACCTTTATCATGTCTTGAACGGGAATACCTTCAGTTATACAAATAATCAAAGAAATCTCTGAAGATATTGCCTCTATAATTGAGTCTGCTGCAAATGGGGGAGGAACATAAATAACAGATGCGTCTGGTTGAACCTCCTTAACACACTCTTGTACGGTGTTAAAAACTGGAAGATCAAGATGCGTCGTTCCTCCTTTTCCAGGTGTTACACCACCAACCATTTTTGTGCCGTAAGCAATTGCCTGTTCTGAGTGAAAGGTACCCTGACCACCTGTAAAACCCTGACAAATTACTCTAGTATCTTTATTAATTAAAACAGACATTTAAGCACTCTCCTTAACAGCACTTACAATTTTAACAGCAGCATCATCTAAATCATCAGCAGGAGTTATTTTTAAGCCAGAATCATTAAGAATTTTTTTACCTTCCTCTACATTGGTTCCAGCCAACCTTACAACAAGTGGCTTAGATAAAGAAAGGGCTTTAGCAGCAGCAACAACACCAGCAGCAATAATGTCACATCTCATAATACCACCAAAAATATTGACAAGAATACCTTCTACAGCCTTGTCAGATAGAATTATTTTAAACGCTTCTGTAACTTTTTCTTTAGTGGCACTACCTCCAACGTCTAGAAAATTGGCCGGCGATGAGCCTTTTAACTTTATAATATCCATTGTCGCCATAGCTAATCCAGCTCCATTGACTAAACATCCAATAGTTCCATCCAATTTGATATAGGCGAGGTCAAATTTACTGGCAATTATTTCGGCAGGATCTTCTTCTGTCTCATCTCTTAAGCTCAAAATTTCAGGATGCCTATACAAAGCATTATTATCAAAAGACATTTTAGCATCTAAAGCAATTAAGTTATTATTTGCCGTTAGTACCAATGGATTTATCTCTAATAAACTTGCGTCTTTTTCCGTGAAAAGTTTATATAATTGACTAAAAAACTGCCCTGCCTGCTTAAAACTTTGTCCTTCTAATTGAAGACTATTTGCTATTAATCTAGAATGAAACGGTTGGAAACCAATAGTTGGGTCTATATTAAAAGATAATATTTTTTCTGGTGTTTCTTCGGCTACTTTTTCAATATCCATTCCACCTTCTGTCGACGCAATAACAGAAACTCTACTAGAAGCTCTATCTACAACCATTGAAAAATAAAATTCTGAACTTATTTCACATCCATCTTCAATATAAAGTCTTTGAACTAGTTTCCCTTGGGGTCCAGTTTGATGTGTAACTAATTTTTTACCTAGAATTTCATCAGCTGCCGATTTTAATGCATTAAGATCTTTAACTACCTTAACGCCACCTGCTTTACCTCGACCACCAGCGTGAATTTGAGCCTTTACCACATATACTGGACCAGGCAAATCTTTTGCTACCTGCAACGCTTCGTCAACAGAGAAAGCGGGCTTTCCAGTTGGAGTAGGTATATCATACTGTTTTAATAACTGTTTTGCTTGATGTTCGTGTATATCCAAGACTACAACCTTCCCTCAAAATTATTGAGATTCAAATTTTGATGCAATTTCATTAAGCTGTTTTACAGCAGAAACAGAATGATCAAACATTATCTTTTCATCTGGTGAAAAATCTATTTCTACAATACGCTCTACACCCTTCTCACCTATAATTACAGGAACACCTACATAAAGACCTTCAAGTTGATAATATCCATCAACATAAGCAGCACAGGGTAGTAGTTTCTTCTTATCCTTTAAAAAAGATTCTGCCATTTCTATTGCAGCAGAAGCTGGAGCATAGAAAGCGGAACCAGTTTTTAATAAACCAACAATTTCTGCTCCACCATCACGTGTTCTTTGGACGATTTGATCAATTTTTTCTTGTTTACTCCAACCCATCTTAACCAAGTCCGGAACCGGAATTCCAGCCACAGCCGAATACCTTGCCAACGGAACCATAGTGTCACCATGACCACCAAGGACAAAGGCTGTCACGTCACTAACAGAAACATTAAACTCTTCAGCTAGGAAATGTCTGAATCTAGCCGAATCAAGCACACCCGCCATACCAACAACCATATTGGTAGGAAGACCAGAAGCTCTTTGTAAAACCCCAACCATTGCATCTAAAGGATTTGTTATGCAAATAATAAAAGCATCTGGACAATTTTCTTTAATGCCCTGCCCAACCTGCTTCATAACTTTAGTATTAATTTCCACTAAATCGTCTCTGCTCATACCAGGTTTCCTTGCAACTCCTGCAGTGACTATAACGACGTCACTTCCTGAAAGCGCTTTATAGTCATTAGAACCAGAAATTTTAGCATCAAAAGACTCCACTGGTCCCGACTGGGCTAAATCTAAAGCTTTACCCTGAGGGATTCCATCTGCAATATCAAATAAAGTAACATCACCTAGTTCCTTAATAGCGGCTAAATGTGCTAAGGTACCACCAATATTTCCAGAGCCAATTAAAGCTATTTTTTTTCTCATTTTATAATCCTATATTAATTTTAAATTTTTGTAGATAACGATGCTAGTTATTATAAAAAAATCTAACTTTAAAACCAATTAAATGTAATCTTTTAGACTTTTTTTTCTTTGCTATCAAGGTAAGAATAATTATATAATTTTATTCTATAGAATTGTCTTATAATTGGGTCATTTCTGTAATTCTAGAAACTGTTCTTTGAAATTCGAACTCCCATTCTTGACCATTATAAAGGGTTGCAAAATTTGTTTGAGAACTAGCTATTAAAAAACAATTTTTGTCGTATAAAGCGTCAATTAACCAAATAAATCGTCGCGTTTCATTCCTCATTTCATCGTTTAAAGTAGGTATATTATCTAATATTATACCTTTGTACCTTAGTGCTATTTCAATATAATCTGAAGCTGCTAAAGGCTTATTACACAAATCATTAAAATCAATTCTAGCAATACTCGCAGCCACTTTGGGAATAAATATTTTTCTTCCAGCAATATCTATTGATTCTGCTCTTATTTCAAAACCTATACTCAATGTTTCAAAAATTTTATCAATTTTTTCATAATTAGTTTTGCTAATTGGAGACAACCACATTCTATTTCCACTAAGTGACCTGTTCCTCCAATCATTTCCATCTGGAATTTCTATAATATCTGTATTCACTTTTAGATTTTCTATAAATGGTAAAATTCTATCTCTATGTAATCCATTTTTATAGAGACCGTCTGGTGGTTGATTGGACGTAGTAACAAGGATGGTTCCTTCATTAAACATAACGTCAAATAATCTTGATAAAATCATTGCATCAGCAATATCTTTTACTTCCATTTCATCAAAACATAGAAGCTTTGCGGATTTAGCTAAATCTTGCCCAACTAAAACAACACTATCTTTATCTTTTTCAACTTTACTTTTCTCTAAAATTCTTTGATGGACCTCCTTCATAAAATCATGAAAATGAAGTCTTCTTTTATTTTTTATGTCAAGGTTTTGAAAGAATAAATCCATTATCATGGATTTGCCCCTTCCTACACCGCCATGAAGATATATGCCTTTAACTTTTTTAACGTTTTTATTAGCAAATATCTTAGTAAATATATTATTTCTTCTAGAATTGTTAGTCTTACTAAGTAGAGTGTCAAAAAATCTAGAAACATAGATTTGACCATCGTCAAAAACTATTGATTTACTCTCTGCAATTAGTTCAAGGCTTTTATTTTGATAATTTTTTAAGGTGCCTGTCATGTAAGAGTTTAAAAATTATTTTCGTTCAAGTTGTAATTTCTTTATCTCTCCAATTGCTTTTGCTGGATTTAAGCCTTTAGGGCACGTTTTCGTACAATTCATTATGGTATGGCATCGGTATAATTTAAATGAATCTTCTAGATCATCTAACCGTTCATTTGTATTTTCATCTCTACTGTCAGCTATCCATCTATAAGCCTGAAGCAAAACAGCTGGCCCTAAATATTTATCTCCATTCCACCAATATGATGGGCACGAAGTTGAACAAGAAAAACATAACACACATTCCCACAAACCATCTATTTTCTCTCTTTGATTTGGAGTTTGTTTTCTTGATTTACCTTCCTCAGGATTAGAGTTGCTCTGTAACCATGGTTTAATAGATGTTAGTTGCTCATAGGCTTTTGAGAGATCAGGAACCAAATCTTTAACCACTTCCATATGAGGAAGGGGATATATATTTATTTCACCTTCAATATCTTCAATAGATTTTAAACATGCTAAGGTATTTGTTCCATCAATATTCATAGAGCAGGATCCACAAATGCCTTCTCTACATGAACGTCTAAAAGTTAAACTCGAGTCAATTTCTTGCTTGATTTTAATCAAGGCGTCCAGCACCATTGGGCCACATTTATCTAAATCTATTGTATAACTATCTAATCTTGGGTTTTCATCATCATCAGGAGACCATCTGTAGACATTTACTTTTCTAGTATTTGTAGAATCAGTATCTAGAGGATAATCAATACCCTTGACTACTTTAGAATGTTTTGGAAGGGCAAATTCAGCCACAAATATCTCCTTTTAAACTAATATACTCTTGCAGCAGGCGGAACAGACGCCACCTCATTTGTTAATGTATTAAGATGAACATCTCTGTAGTCAACTTTAGTTTGCATCTTGTTGTTTAACCACATTATGGTATGCTTCATCCATTCCTTATCATCTCTTTCCGGAAAATCTTCATGAGAATGTGCTCCCCTAGATTCTTTTCTTTGTTCAGCTGATTTGATAGTTACTATAGCTTGTTGCATCAAATTTTCTAATTCTAATGCCTCAACTAAGTCAGTATTAAAAATCATTGATCTATCCTTTATGCCAACTCCATCGAGACTGCTTGCAATAGTATCAACTTTTTTAACACCCTCACTCATTGAAGAATTAGACCTGAAAACTGCAGCGTGCTTCTGCATCGCATTTTGCATAGAATTTCTAATTTCACCGACAGAAACGTCTCCATTAGCATGTCTCATTTTATCTAATCTAGCTAAAATTTTATCAGTTACACTCTTGGATAAAGGTGCATGAGAACTTCCCTTTTGAACCGTTTTCAACGCTCTTTGTGCAGCGGCTCTTCCAAAAACAACTATATCTAATAATGAGTTAGTACCTAACCTGTTTGCGCCGTGTACAGAAACACACGCCGCTTCACCTATTGCCATTAAGCCTGATACAACTGCATTTTGATCGTTACCCTTTCGAGTAACAACCTCCCCATGGTAATTAGTAGGGATACCCCCCATGTTATAGTGAACTGTTGGTAAAACTGGGATTGGTTCTTTTGTTACATCAACACCACAAAATATTTTTGCAGTCTCACTAATGCCAGGCAATCTCATATGTAAGGTAGCAGGATCAATGTGCTCTAGATGCATAAATATATGATCTTTATTGGGTCCTACACCCCTTCCTTCATTGATCTCAATAGTCATTGATCTGGACACAACATCCCTACTTGCTAAATCTTTAGCAGTAGGGGCATATCTCTCCATAAATCTCTCACCTTCAGAGTTTGTTAAATAACCGCCTTCTCCTCTTGAACCTTCGGTAATTAGAACCCCAGCACCGTATACGCCAGTTGGGTGAAATTGGACAAACTCCATATCTTGTAGAGGTAACCCAGCTCTTAACACCATAGCATTTCCATCACCAGTACAAGTATGAGCAGAAGTACAAGAAAAGTAAACTCTTCCATATCCGCCAGTAGCTAAAACAGTTTGGTGACCTCTGAATCTATGAATTTTTCCATCTTCCATACATAAGGCAAGCACTCCAACACATGATCCATTATCGTCCATTAATAAATCTAGAGCAATATACTCCACGAAGAACTCTGCTTGATGCTTTAAACATTGTTGATAAAGAGTATGTAAAATTGCGTGACCAGTTCTGTCTGCTGCGGCACATGCTCTTCTAGCCATTTTTTTTCCATAGTCGAGGGTGTGACCTCCAAAAGGACGCTGATATACTTCGCCATCGTCTGTTCTTGAAAACGGAACACCAAAATTTTCTAATTCTGTTACTGACGGAATTGCTTCCTTGCACATATACTCAATTGCGTCTTGATCACCTAACCAATCAGATCCTTTAATAGTATCATACATGTGAAATTGCCAACTATCATTTTCACCCATGTTATTTAATGCAGCACCTATTCCACCTTGGGCTGCAACCGTATGGCTTCTAGTTGGAAAAACTTTTGTAATACAAGCGGTTTTAAGGCCGCCTGAAACCATGCCAAGAGTCGCTCTTAAGCCAGCTCCACCAGCTCCAACAACAACAACATCGTGTTCATGATCAATAATTTCGTATTCAGACATTAATTTTCTTTCTCTAAGACAAGTAAATTTTAAGGACACACAATAGAGATAGCACACCCAAAAGGATAGATAATAATTTTATAAGTATTATGGATGCGATTTTCAACCCCTCGTTATGAACATAGTCTTCAATTACCACTTGCAGACCTAAAGAAGCATGAAAAAATAAAGTTATGAAAAGTAAAAACAATCCAGTCGTATTGAAAGGGCTTTGGAACCAAACCAATGCATCAGCATAATTGCCTAACAAAGAAAAAAGTAAAGATGGTATGAACCACATGACAAGGGGTATCATAGCTAGAGCTGATATTCTTTGTAATTTCCAATGTCCTAAAGCGGGGGATTTAACAGAGTTCATAACTTAAGCCCTTTAAAATAATAACATACCAATTTTTATTCATAAATTTAATCTCATACAAACAAAACTATAAACCATGTTACAATGGTTAAAGTTAAAGAAGAAATAATTACTAATGTACCTGAAGTGTAAGCAACCTTTAAATCATAACCATATCCTGCATCCCAAAATAGATGCCTAATACCATTAGAAAGATGATAAAAAAGACCAAAAGTAAATCCAAAAAGAACAAGTTTTCCAAACCAGTTATTTATAATCATTGAGTATGATGAGTAAGCAGTTTCACCTAAAGATAAAGCCACAACCCAGGATACTAAAATTACACTTCCAATAGACAAAGCAACTCCTGTAGCTCTATGAAGTATTGAAAGTAAAGAAGTTAACTGAGGTTTATAAATTTGAAGATGTGGAGATAGCGGTCTTTGTCTACTCATATTAGTCCCATTCTTTAAATTATACATATTTGAATTATAAATGAACTAATTGGCTTAAAATTTCAATTATAAATTATAAAATTAATTTATTATTGGTAAATAATAATCAAAATAGAAATTGCTAGAAGAATGATGCCAATTAATTCTGTTTTTTTAATTTTTTCTTTAAATATTATCATTGATATTAAAATTGAGAATATTAACTCGGTTTGACCAACAGCCCTTACCTCCGCAGCGGTAGCAAGGCCAAAAGCAACAAACCATCCAAAAGTAGCGCCTGTTCCACATATACCCGCAGGCAAACTTGGTTTCCAATACTTAAACACTGCTAAAAACTGATTTTTTTGGAAACGGAATAAATATAATCCTACAATTACGGTTTGAAAAATAATGGCTATTACAGATATTAGTAATGATTTATCTAAGAGAGGGGCCTCAACAGATATTATAGACATTCTAAACGCTACAACAGATGCAGCTAGAAGAAGGCCAGATAAAAGACCTATCAAGGTACCAAGTGAAGTGATTGATTTAAGTAAAAGGGTAATAGCCTCAAATAAACTTTCTGCCTTCTTAGCATATGATAATAATAAAACAGATATTACTCCAAGAACAATTCCCATAGTTATTGGCAAAGAAAAGTTCACACTTAATATTATTGTTTCAAGAAAAGCTATTAATATTACTTCTGTCTTAGAAAAAGCTATTCCGGCGGCAAAGCTCTTATGAGAGAAAACCTTCATTAAAACATAGGTAAATAATACCTGAAAAATTGAACCTAAAAAACATAGTAAGATAGAATAAGTAGATAAAATAGGGATTGAGTTGCCAGGTATATTAATCCAAACTAACCAAATAAGTGATGTAAAAGGTAAAGCATAACAGAACCTTATATAAGCAGCGCCATAGTCTCCCAGTCTTGATATCATATTTTTTTGAAAAGCAGACCTGGCTGTTTGACATGCTGCAGCAAAAATTGCTGATAAAATCCAAATAAATTCCATTAATTACTAAATGAAGAATATAGAATATAAAACATTAAAGCTTACTTCCTTTAAGATTTTTACTAGCAATAAGCTCAGCAATTTGGACAGTGTTTAAGGCGGCACCTTTACGAAGATTATCCCCAACACACCAAAAAACCATGCCATTTTTTACCGTGGGGTCTTTTCTAATCCTGCTTATAAAGACATCATCTTCCCCAGCAACCTCGTCTGGTGTCACATATCCCTCATCTGCTCTATGATCGATAACAGTAACTCCATTGGCATCTCTTAGAAGACTTCTAACCTGTTTTTCTTCAATCTTCTTTTTACATTCAAAAAACACTGCTTCACTATGACCTATAAAAACTGGTACCCTTACACAATGAGCGACTAATTCAATATTTGGATCAAGTATTTTTTTCGTTTCAGCCCTCATTTTCCATTCTTCTTTGGTAAAGCCATCGTCCATAAAGACATCAATATGAGGAATTACATTGAAAGCAATTTTTTTTGTAAACTGTTCTGGGGTAGCTTGATCATGAACAAAAACACCTTTTGTTTGATTAAATAATTCATCCATTGCAGGTTTACCTGCGCCAGAAACAGCTTGATATGTTGAGACAACAACTCTTGTTATTTCAAAGTTATCATGAAGTGGCTTTAATGCGACTACCAACTGAATAGTTGAGCAATTAGGATTAGCAATTATATTTTTTTTACTAAAGCTATTAACTGCATCAGGATTTACCTCAGGAACAATTAAAGGAACATCTTCATCCATTCTAAAACATGAGGAGTTGTCTATAACAATACAACCTTTTTTTCCAGCAATTGGAGCAAACTTCTTTGCTGTTTCTGATCCCGCTGAAAAAAGGGCAATATCTGCATTTTGAAAATCAAAATTATCAACAGAGCTAACTTTTAAAACTTTATCCTCTCCAAAAGATACCTCTCTACCTATAGAAGATTTTGATGCAAGTGCATAAACGTTACCAACAGGAAACTTTCGTTCCGATAATGTTTGAAGCATTTCTCTTCCGACGGCACCTGTTGCACCAACTATAGCAATATTATAAGACATCTATTTAGATAATTCCTCTAACTTTCTTATAACTAAATCCATCATTCCTTTTGTTCCTGTCTTCTCTCTACCTGGAGCAAATATATCAGGTGTTCTTGGTCCAGCATCTAAAGCCTTGGATACAGCTTCATCGATTAGGTCAGCTTCTTCTTTCATATCAAAAGAATAACGGAGCATCATTGAAAAACTTAATAACTCAGCTAATGGGTTTGCCAAACCCTTCCCAGCAATATCTGGAGCTGAACCATGAACAGGTTCATACATTGCAAATCTTTTACCTGTATTTTTATCAACAGCTCCTAAACTAGCTGACGGGAGCATTCCGAGCGATCCTGTTAACATTGCTGCACAATCGGATAATATATCACCAAACAAATTATCAGTTACAATAACATCAAACTGTTTAGGATCTCTGACGAGTTGCATTGCACAGTTATCAGCATACATGTGTGACATCTCTATTTCTTTACCTTCTTTATCAAAAAGATTAGTCATTACCTCACGCCACAAAACACCTGACATCATCACATTAGCTTTTTCAACTGATGTTACCTTTCCTTTTCTAGCCCTAGCTAAATCAAATGCAACTCTTCCAATTCTTTCTATCTCTGGAGTAGTATATAGATTGGTGTCATAACCTTTTTTGGTATCTTTATTAACTTGCTCTATACCTCTAGGCTCAGCGAAGTAGATACCACCTGTTAGCTCTCTTACAATTAAGATATCTAAGCCAGAAATTATATTAGGTTTTAATGATGATGCATCAACAAGAGCAGGGAAAACCATGGCAGGTCTTAAATTTGCAAACAAGTCCATTTCTTTTCTTAATTTTAATAAACCATTTTCTGGCCTTTTCTCAAACTCAACACCGTCATATTTTGGCCCCCCAACAGCTCCAAATAATATTGCGTCTGCATTTATAGAATCTGCAAGTGTCTCGTCAGAAAGAGGCGTACCATATTTGTCATAAGAGGCTCCACCAACTAAACCTTCTTTAATATTAAAAGTAACACTTTTGTTTTTTGCTAACCAGTCAACAACACGAAGAGTTTCCTTAACAACTTCAGGACCCACACCATCTCCTGGCAAGACCATTAATGTTTTGTTTGATAACATGAAATATCCTTAGTTTTTAACTTTTATAACCATGGTCTTTGGGATGACATATTTGTCTCAAAAACTTTAATTTCTTCGGCTTTTTGCATTGTTAAACCTATATCGTCCAAACCCTCTAAAAGACACTTTTTCCTAAATGGGTCAATTTCAAACTTAATTATTGATCCATTAGGCCTTCTAATTTCTTGTGACGGGAGGTCTATTTCAAGCTCAGGGTTTTCTCTATCTTTTGCATCAGCCATCAAAGCTTCTCTATCTTCAACTGAAACTTTTATAGGCAAGAGACCATTTTTAAAAGAATTATTATAGAAAATATCAGCAAAGGAAGTAGAAATAATACACTTAATACCAAAGTCTGACAAAGCCCAAGGGGCATGCTCACGGCTTGAACCACAGCCAAAATTATCACCTGCGACAATTATATTACTAGATCTGTAAGGATCCTGATTCAGGATAAAGTCTTTTTTTTCTGAGCCATCATCATTAAATCTCATCTCATCAAAAAGATGCTTGCCGAGGCCTGTTCTTTTGATAGTTTTTAAAAATTGTTTAGGTATTATTTTGTCTGTATCTACATTCATAAAATTAAATGGGGCAGCTACACCCTTAAGATTATTAAATTTTTCCATAGCCTATCCTTCTTAAAGAATTAGATTATTTCATTAAAATCAGTTAATTTTCCTGTTATAGCAGAGGCTGCTGCTATTTCAGGACTTACCAGGTGTGTCCTTCCACCTTTGCCTTGTCTACCCTCAAAATTTCTATTTGAAGTACTAGCGCACCGTTCCCCAGGCTGCAGTTTGTCTTCGTTCATAGCAAGGCACATTGAACAACCTGGCTCTCTCCACTCAAAGCCTGCTTCTGTAAAGATTTCATTTAAACCCTCATCTTCTGCTTGGCTTTTGACAAGGCCAGATCCTGGAACTACCATGGCTCTTATACCATGTTTAATTTTTTTACCTTTAATTACTTTTGCAGCAGATCTTAAGTCTTCTATTCTTGAATTAGTACATGAGCCAATAAACACTGTATTGATCTCCACTTCAGATATTTTTTGACCTCCTGTTAAGCCCATATATTCAAGTGATCTTTCAATTTTTGCTCGCGCATCATCATCTTTTATTTTAGTTGGATCAGGAATAATACCATCAATAGGTACAACATCTTCTGGACTAGTGCCCCAAGTAACTGTTGGTTTAATTTTGTTAGCATCAATTATAATTTTTTTGTCATAAAATGCACCTTGATCTGAAGGTAATGATTTCCACCATTCAACAGCAAGGTCCCAATCTTTGCCTTTGGGTGACATTGGCTTGTCTTGCAAATAGTCAAATGTAATCTGGTCTGGGGCAATCATTCCAGCCCTAGCTCCTGCTTCAATTGACATATTGCATAGGGTCATTCTACCTTCCATTGAAAGTTTTTTTATAGCTTCTCCTGAATACTCTATAACATGACCAGTTCCACCAGCGGTTCCAATTTCACCTATAATAGCTAAAATTAAATCTTTAGAAGAAACGCCTGATTGAAGCTGACCATCTACACTAATAAGCATATTTTTTGCGGGTTTCTGAATCAAAGTTTGTGTTGCCAAAACATGTTCAACTTCAGAAGTTCCAATTCCAAATGCAAGCGCTCCAAATGCACCATGTGTTGCGGTGTGACTATCACCACAAACTATAGTCATCCCAGGTTGTGTGAAACCTTGTTCTGGACCTATAACGTGAACGATACCTTGTCTTTTATCCATCATATTAAAATAAGGGATACCAAAGTCTTTGACATTTTTGTCTAATGCCTCAACTTGGATTCTAGATTCTTCTTCATCTATACCTCCAGCCCTGTCGGTTGTAGGTACGTTATGATCAGCAACTGCCAAAGTTCTTTGTGGTGAGTTAACCTTTCTACCAGCCAACCTTAGTCCTTCAAAGGCTTGTGGACTTGTAACTTCGTGAACTAAATGTCTATCAATGTATATGAGAGACGCTCCGTCATCTTGAGTGCTTATAAGATGATGATCCCAAATCTTATCAAAAAGAGTTCTAGGCTTCATTCTATTTCTCCATCAAGTTAGAAATCGATGTGTGTATATAAAATTTATGCTTAAACGAAAAAACTTTACCTAGGAATTAGCTTCTTCTGCTGTTTCTTTGACATCAGATTGCTCAACCTTAGGTTTATTGTCTTTTTTTGACACCTGAATTTTTTCAACAATACGAGCTGATTTTCCTCTTCTATCCCTAAGATAGTATAATTTTGCTCTTCTGACTTTACCTCTTTTTAGAAGTGTAATTCCTGCGATTTTAGGTGAGAAGATAGGAAATATTCTTTCTACGCCTTCACCATAGGAGATTTTCCTAACAGTAAAACTTTCATTCAATCCACCACCACTTCGAGCAATACATAAACCTTCAAAAGCCTGAATTCTTTCTTTGTCACCCTCAACAATTTTTACATCAACTTTGATAGTATCTCCGGCACCAAATTCTGGGATATTTCTTTCAGAAGATATTTTATCCATCTGATTTTTTTCAATTTTATCTATCACATTCATTTTATTACCCTTTCATGAAACATACTCATAACAAATTATCATTTTTTTTTCTAGTTAAGATTTAATATATTTTGTCCACAGATCTGGTCTTTTTGATTTAGTTATTATTTCTGACATCTTTGTTTTCCATAACTTTATTTTTTTGTGGTCTCCTGATAACAAAACCTCTGGAACCTCTAAACCTTTCCAAATTCTTGGTTGTGTGTATAAAGGGTACTCCAACAAACCAGTCTCAAAACTTTCATCCAGTAAAGCTTCAGATTTAGCAACTACATTAGGAAGCAAACGGATCACAGAATCCATTATTATTTGTGCCGCTAATTCACCACCAGATAAGATAAAGTCACCGATACTTACCTCTTCAATTTTGTTATGAACTAGAAACCTTTCATCAACCCCCTCATATCTTCCACAGATTAAAACCACACCCTTTTCTTGAGACAATGTTTTAGCCCGTTGGTGATCAAATTTTTTTCCCCTAGGTGACAAGTAAATTCTTGGACCATCATCATTTGAAACAGACTGTAAAGCCATATCGAGAACGTCTGGCTTTATTACCATTCCATGACCTCCGCCAAAAGGTACATCATCAACTTTACCATTCTTATCATTCGAAAAATCTCTAATATTCACCTTTTTTAGAGACCACATACCACTTTTTAAAGCTTTCCCTGCTAATGAATAACCCAAAGCACCTGGAAACATTTCTGGAAACAGTGATAAGACTGTTGCTCTCCACACAAGAAATACCTTTCTTAACTTTCAATAAAACCTGGATCAATATTTAAAATAACTTCTTTATCTTTATAATTTATATCCTTCAAAAAAGGTTTTCCTATCGGCAAATAAAATCTTTTTTTATTTTTTTCTACTTCGACTAACAGTCCACCACCAAAATCGTTGAAAGAAGTAACAAAACCTAAATTATGCCTTTCAAGGTTATAAACTTGAAAGTCTAACAAATCTCTTTGGTAAAACTCATCATCTTTAAGTAATGGTAAGTTATCTCTTCTAACGTAAAGGATTAAGTTTTTAAACTTTTCAGCCTCATTTCTTGTTTTAATGTCTTCAACGATACAAATAAGATTTTGTTTAATCTTTCTAACCAATTTTAATTTAATTGGTTTAGTTTGGTTACCTAAAAAAAATTCTTCATAAACAAAGAGGTTTTCCGGTATCTCTGTGAAACTTTTTACCTTGACCTCACCCTTAATGCCGTGAGGACCAATAAATAAACCAATTTCTACAAAACCCTGCCTGTCCAATTGATTTATTCTTTTTTACCCTCTTCTGCTGGAGCTTCTGCTGCTGGAGCCTCTTCTGCTGGAACTTCTGCTACTGGAGCTTCTGCTGCTGGAGCCTCTTCTGCTGGAGCTTCTGCTACTGGAGCTTCTGCTGCTGGAGCCTCTTCTGCTGGAGCTTCTGCTGCTGGAGTCTCTGCTGCAGCTGCTAATTTTTCTGCAGCTTCTGCTTCTCGCTCTTGTCTTTTCTTACCTGGTGCGCTTTTAATTGGTTGCTCTCTAATTACAGGTGCTTTAACCAAGCCATCAGAAGAAAGCATTTTTGCAACCCTAAGAGTGGGCTGTGCGCCTTTTGAAATCCAATATTTAGCTCTTTCTACGTTTAATACCATTCTCTCAGCATGATCTTTTGCAACCATTGGATTATAAGAACCTAACCTTTCAATAAATTTTCCATCACGAGGTGATAAAGCCTCTGCAACTACTATTTTATAAAAAGGTCTCTTTTTAGATCCACCTCTGGATAATCTTATTTTTAGCGCCATTTTTTTTCCTTATTTTAAATTAAATTTATCTTCTTTTTTTGGATGGTTTCCCACCTAAACCAGGAAGCCCCATACCCCCAAATCTATTTGCCATATTTCCTAGGTTTGGCATATTTCCTCCCATCATTTTTTGGAGTTCAGCTATTTTACTTGGATCCAAAGCTGAGTTCTGTCCTTCACCAGGGTTTGGCATGCCACCACCTAGTGAGGACATCATATTTTTCAAACCACCCAGGCCGCCCATCTTACCCATTTTTTTCATCATTCGGGCCATATCCTGTTGCTGTTTTACCAGTCTATTTACATCCGAAACAGCAGTCCCTGATCCAGCTGCAATTCTTTTTCTTCTCGATGCGTTTAGCAAAGCAACATTTACCCTTTCTTTTTTTGTCATTGAATAAATTATTGCTTCTTGTTTGGAAATAGCTTTGTCATTAAAATTATTTGCCGCCATTTGTTTTTGGAGTTTTCCGATACCTGGAAGCATTGACATTATACCACCTAAGCCACCCATTTTTTTAAGTTGTCCAATTTGTTTCAACATATCATTCATATCAAAGCTACCCTGAGACATTCTTTTCATCATGTGGGCTGCATCTTCTTCAGCAATTGTCTCAGCAGCTTTTTCAACTAGAGATACAACGTCTCCCATGTCGAGAATTCTACCTGCCGCTCGATCTGGATGGAAAGGCTCTAGTCCGTCTAGTTTTTCAGAAACACCAACAAATTTTATGGGGCAACCAGTAACAGATCTCATTGAGAGCGCCGCACCACCTCTAGCGTCGCCATCAGACCTTGTAAGAACCACTCCTGAAATTTTTATTAACTCTGAGAAAGATTTAGCCGTTTGGACTGCATCCTGACCTGTCATAGCATCGGCTACTAGCAATGTTTCAGAAGGTTTTGATATTTTGAAGACCTCTTTTGCTTCAGACATCATCGCGGTATCTAAGGTAGTTCTTCCTGCAGTATCAAGTATCAAAACATCAATTGCCTGAACTTTTGAAGCGGCCATAGCTCTTTTAGCAATTTGTTCTGGACTTTCGCCATCTATTTCCGGCAGAACTGAAACTTCAGCTTGCTCACCAAGAATTCTAAGTTGCTCTCTTGCTGCAGGCCTGTAAATATCTAATGAGGCTAACATCACTTTTTTTCTTTTTTTATTTTTTAAGTGAAGTGCTAGCTTACCTGCTGTCGTCGTTTTACCAGACCCTTGCAAACCAACTAGTAAGATTATCGCAGGTGGAGTGTGGTCTATCAAGAGCTCTGCTTCATTAGAACCAAGAACCTCAATTAACACGTCATTAACTATTTTAATAACTTGTTGACCAGGTGTAACTGACCTTAGTACTTCTTCACCTACAGCTCTTACTCTAACTTTATCAATAAATTCTTTTACTACAGACAAAGCCACGTCAGCTTCTAATAAAGCAGACCTGACTTCCCTTAAGGCTTCATCTACATCCTTTTCTGATAAGGCTCCTCGTTTTGTTAAGCCTTTAAAAACATTACCAAGTTTATCAGTTAAATTCTCAAACATATTCAAACCTAATCTTAAACCAAACCAAAAATGCGCCCGTGCTTGAAACTCAAGGACGCGCGCTAAAATTTATACCTTTTTAAATATTGTGAAGTGTCTATATAAAATTAGAGTGTAAGTCAAGTTAAAGTCTTAATCATCTAGTCCCACAAGAGCTTTGGAAAAGGATACCGCTTCAAAAGACTGCAGATCATCAAGTCCTTCTCCAACTCCGACTGCATGTATGGGAATTTTAAACTTTTCAGCAAGTGAAACTACAACACCGCCTTTCGCACTTCCATCCAACTTAGTAATTATCATACCAGTTAAGCCGATAGCCTCATCAAAACTTTTTAGCTGTGAGTGGGCATTTTGTCCAACTGTACCGTCTAATACAACAACCTTTTGGTGAGGGGCATTTGGATCTAATTTAGACAGCACTCTGCATGTTTTAGTTAACTCTTCCATAAGATCTTTTTTATTTTGCAATCTTCCAGCAGTATCAATAATAACGATGTCAACACCCTTGTCTTTTGCTAGTTGAAAAGCTTTATAGGCAACTGCAGCAGAGTCACCCCCATCTGTCCCAAAAACAACCTCGGCTCCCACTCTATTGCCCCAGGTTTTTAATTGTTCAACCGCTGCTGCTCTGAAAGTATCAGAAGCAGCTAAAATAACTGATTTATTTTGCAGTCTAAATTGTTCTGCAATCTTACCAGCTGTGGTTGTCTTTCCTGAGCCATTTACTCCTGCTAAAAATAAAACATGAGGGCTAGACGAAATATCTTCGTAAAGATTTTTTTCACAAGGAATAAGAATTTGTTCAATTTCAGAAGCCAACGTTGTAGAGATATCTAATTGATTGATTTCTTTTTTATCTTTTATTTCAAATTTTTGATCTTTAATTTTCTTGGTAATTCTGGCAGCAACTTCTATACCGAGATCAGCCAATATTAGCTGTTCCTCAATATTATCTAAAGTTTCCTGATCTACTGTTTTTTTACCAGTTATTGAAGCAATCGCACCTTCAACTTTTGATGCAGACTTACTTAGTCCTGACTTTAATTTTTTAAACCAATTTAATGCCATAAATTCTTACTCTCATTTTAGCTGATTTAGTTTTTAATAGTCCCAATAAGATGATCTGAGTTAACATCTAATATCTGAGTTGAAACTATCTCACTTGTTTGAATAGTTTCTTGCAATTTTATTTTAGCAAAATTTGCTGAATGCCCTGTAGAATTTTTTTCTACTAATACGTTCTGCATAGTGCCAATTTGGGATTTTAAAAAATGTCTATGTTGTTTTTCTGCAAGGTTTCTTAATTCTTTAGCGCGATATCTTATATCTTTTTTTAATACTTTCGGCATTTTCGATGCAGCCGTATTTTCTCTATCAGAATAAGGAAAAACGTGTACATATGTGATTTCAGCTTCTTTAATTAACTTTAAACTTTGTTGGTGAGCAGCTTCGTCCTCTGTAGGGAACCCAGCAATAAAATCACCTCCAAAAACAACATCACTTCGTCTACGCCGAGCCTCTAAAACAAAATTCATCACATCTCTATATAAGTGCCTTCTTTTCATTCTTTTTAATATAAGGTCATCACCATGTTGAATTGATAAATGCAGATGTGGCATTAACCTTTTTTCGTTCTCCAATGCATCCATTAATTCATAATCAACTTCAGCAGGGTCAATTGAGGATAATCTCAATCTTGGTAAATCCGGTATGTTTTTTAAAATCTTCTTTACTAACAAGCCTAAACTTGGCTTTCCAAATATATCATTTCCCCAAGAGGTTAAATCCACCCCTGTAAGAACCACTTCTTTAACACCATTTTTTAAGAGAGAGTTAATTGAATTTATTATGCTTTGGGTAGAAACTGACCTACTGGGGCCTCTTCCAAAAGGGATTATACAAAACGTACACCTATGATCACATCCATTTTGAACTTGGACAAAACCTCGGGTATGTTTATTGAAAGTTTCAACAATATGATTGGCAGTACTCTTTGTTTCCATTATGTCTTCTACAAAAATATTATTTTTATCAACAAGATCACTATAAGGACTGAAATTTTTCCAAAACGTTGACTCTAATTTCTCTTTGTTTCCTACAACAAAGCTTACCTCAGGCATTGAATTCCATTTTTTAGGATCAACTTGAGCGGCACAACCAGTAACTAAAATTTTGGCGTCTGGTCTCTTTTTTTTTGCTGATCTAATCGCTTGTCTAGCCTGACGTTCTGCCTCACTAGTCACAGCGCATGTATTAAAAATAATTAAATCACTGTGACCATTTTTGCTTGCATGATCAGAGATAACCTGGCTCTCCCAAATATTTAACCTACAGCCAAAGGTTTTTATATCTGGAATAGAGTTCTTTTGTTTATGAGATGTCACTTACTATTCACCTATGGTACCTTCAAATACTTTTTCTACGTCTCCAGAAAGCGTTACCGTACTGTCATTAAGCCAATTTATTAATAAATGCCCCCCGTCTAAAATAATTTTATTTTCTTTAGGACTTTTGTTTAAAACCGATGCAGCAACTAGCGTAGCACACGCTCCAGACCCACAAGCCAATGTTATTCCTGAACCTCTTTCCCAAACTTTCATTCTAATTGTGTTATTTTTTAAAACGCACGCAAATTCTATATTCGCGAACTCAGGAAATAGGGTATCTTTTTCTAATTTTGGACCAACAGAATTTAAGTCCAAACTTTCAAGTTCTTCTAAGTTTTGCAAAAAGATAACAGCGTGAGGGTTTCCCATCGAAAGACAAAACGCTTCAAAATCACCCAATTTTACTTTTTGAGGATCTATGTTTTTAGATAAAGGAATATCAGACCATCCAAATTTTGGCTTGCCCATATTAACAGTTACTAAATTGTCATTCTTAAAACATTTTAAATTACCTGATATAGATTCAATATTTAAATAGGTTATATCATCTCTTTCCATCAAATAATCAGCAACACACCTCGTTCCGTTTCCACATGCTCCAACCTCTAAGCCGTTTGAGTTATACATCTTTATCTTATAATTTTCTGGAATTGGAGTGTCTTCAATAATCATTACTTGATCACAACCAATACCAAACCTCCTATCACTTATTTTCTGTAAAAAATTCTTATCATGAATTTTAGGGTTTTTTTGATTATCAAAAATAATAAAATCATTACCCAAACCATGCATTTTAATAAAAGGTATTTTCAAATTTCTATCTCTAAGTTTTAGTAATAATAGTTAAATATCTATATCTATTACAATGGGCACATGATCAGATGGCCTTTCCCATGACCTTGTTTCATTATAAATAACACCAGATTTAACTTGTGGGAATATTTTTTTAGAAACCCAGACGTGGTCTAATCTTCTTCCCCTATTAGAAATCTCCCAGTTTCTATTTCTATAGGACCACCACGAATATAATTTCTCATTATGAGGCGTAATTGCTCTCATCACATCAACCCATTCACCAGAATCGATTATATCTAACAGGGTTTCTGTTTCTATTGGGGTGTGTGATACTACGTTGAGAAGTTGTTTATGAGACCATACATCATGCTCCAAAGGTGCTATATTTAAATCTCCAACTAAAATTTTTTTGGTTTTTGTATCATTTGTAAAATGGGATTTCATCTCATTTAAGAAATCAATCTTATGAGCAAACTTTGGGTTAGTTATTATATCAGGTTCATCACCTCCAGCTGGAACATAGAAATTATGAAGTTCTATTTTTTCTCCCAATTGGACTGAGACATGTCTACAGTCTCCTTTATTACACCAATTTATATGTTCTTTCTCTTGAAATTTTATTTTAGATAAGATTGCAACGCCATTATAAGATTTTTCACCTCTAAAATATTGATACTTCATACCAATTTTTAAAAAATCATTTGATGGAAAGAATTGATCTTCAGTTTTTGTTTCTTGTAAACATAGTAAATCTATATTTTTATCATTCGTAAATTTTAAAACTTGCTCTATTCTTAATCTTACTGAATTTATATTCCAAGTTGCAATTTTCATTAATTTAAGTCCAAAGTTTTATTTGTAGTTGAAGTTTATTTTATTGGATTATTATTATTTTCCTAATTGATCATAGATTTTTAATCCTTGTAAATAATCTTGATTAAAAAAAAAAGAGCTTGTTTGCTTTGTTGAATAATTCGTTAACTGACATTTTTGACAATAGTACCTAGTTAGTTGGATCAGGAAAATCATCCGGAAAAAATAATAAATGTGATAGTTTTTTATTATATTTTGCATTTTGGATTAAGACGGTTGTTATATTGCCAAAAGCGTCCTTGATTATCCATTTTTTTAAATGGAGAGGGTTTTCAGAAAACTCCAAAATTAATTCTCCTCCCTCATTATTGTTAGAACTTTTAATAGTAAATGAAATTATACCTGATTTATTTTGAATTTCAGTCTTAATAGTTTTATTAGATAAACTCATTTTCTTTTCTAACAAGATAGAAAACGGAGAGTTTTTAAGTGGAATATTATTTGTAGTTTTTAAGTTTCTATCTTGTAAAACTATCCAAAATCCTTTGCATGTAATAAGAAGGCTATTAGGGTTATGATAATCAATTCTAAGTTTACCTGGTAAGTCAAAATAAACTTTGCCATTACTTAAATTCCCAGATGGACCTACTTGTATAAAATCTGCCTCTAGAGTGTTGAGATTTTCAAAGAAAGTATTTACTTGAGACCTATTTGTAGCATTTGTAATTGAAGGGTTCAAAAACCAAACGCTCAGTAATAATATCATTGTTAAATAACGTAACGATAAAAGAATTGGATTACTCTCTCTTAAGCTCAACTATCTATCCTCTATTAAAACTTCTCGTTTACCAGCTCTGCCTGGTTTTGAAACAACATTATTTTCTTCCATTTTCTCTATTATAGTTGCAGCTCTATTATAACCTATTTTAAAATGTCTTTGAATAAATGAAGTGCTTGCCCTTCCTTCTCTTGCAATTAAAGCTACTGCTTGATCATATAATTCATCGTGCTGATTATTATTACTTTTAAAGCCATTTATATCAAAATCATTAGAGTTTTCTGGCTCTTCTGTAATCGTTTCATCATATTCAGGAACTGATTGATTTGACAAAAATTTTGCAACTTTTTCAACTTCTGTGTCTTCAACAAAGGGCCCGTGAACCCTTGTTACCTTTCCCCCTCCAGCCATGTAAAGCATGTCTCCTCTTCCAAGAAGTTGTTCTGCCCCTTGCTCACCCAAAATTGTTCTACTATCAATTTTACTTGTTACTTGAAATGATATTCTTGTAGGAAAATTAGCTTTGATGGTACCAGTAATAACATCTACAGATGGTCTTTGAGTAGCCATAACAACATGAATTCCTGCGGCTCTTGCCATTTGAGCTAATCTTTGAACAGCTGCTTCAATATCCTTGCCTGCAACTAGCATTAAATCAGCAACTTCGTCTATTACAACGACTATAAAGGGTAAAGGGGTTAAACTAATTTGCTGATCTTCAAATATAGGTTGACCTGTTTCTGGGTCAAATCCTACTTGTGTGCTCTTCGATAAAACTTCTCCTTTTCTTCTAGCTTCAATTAACCTCTCATTATAGCTATCGATATTTCTAACCCCTAATTTACTCATAGCCATGTACCTGGTTTCCATTTCTCTTACTGCCCATTTCAGAGCTACCACTGCCTTTTTAGGGTCAGTTACTACTGGTGTAAGTAAATGAGGTATGCCATCATATACTGATAGTTCTAGCATTTTAGGATCTATCATTATCATCCTACAAGTTTCTGGAGTGTGTTTGTATAGTAATGACAAAATCATAGCATTTATGCCTACTGATTTTCCTGAACCAGTTGTTCCTGCTACCAATAAATGAGGCATTTTTGCTAAGTCAACAACAATGGGAAATCCAGCAATATTCTTTCCCAAACAGACTGGTAAACTAAATGCTGAACTTTTAAACTCATCATGCTCTAAAATATTTCTAAGTATTACCGTTTCTCTATCTTTGTTTGGTAGTTCTATTCCAATTACGTTTTGTCCTGGAACCATGGCAACTCTGACCGCTTCAACAGACATTGATCTGGCTATATCGTCTGCCAAAGAAATTACTCTTTGACTTCTTAACCCTGGCGCAGGCTCAAGATCGTATCTAGTTACTACAGGGCCATATCTGACAGAATCTATGTTCCCATTAATTGAGTAGTCAGATAGAACTCCTTCGAGAACTTTTGCATTCAGATCTAAGGTCTCTTTACTTGGTGGCTTGATATCTTCTGTCAAAATTTTTAATAATTTAATCGAAGGCAGGACAAAGCCGTTTTCAGAACCCAAAGGTAAATCATCTTGTAAAAAACTTTTTTTATTCCTTAATACTTTTTCGTCACTGTTAATCTTATTATTAATTGAAATGTTATTTTTTCTAATTTTTGGAATTTTTCTCTGAATAGAAATATCGTCCTGTTTAAGAAATTTATTTTTAAATTTACTTATTAAGTTGAAAACTTTATTGCTAACAATTTCTTTTTCATTATTTTTTTGAACTACGAAAAATAAATTATAAAGCATAGTAGTTAACCAAATTAATGGTTTAATTACTGGACCCAATATAAATTTGAAAAAGTTTATTTCTGCAGGGCTAAAAGAAGAAATCCATACAAATATAGCTACTGAAATTGATAAGGAAATAATGCCTAAAATATGTCTACTGTTGAGGCTATCTGTTCCAAGTAAATTAGAAACATTGTCAGTAAAGAAAATGAAAAG
The DNA here is from genome assembly GCA_937142855.1 of uncultured Alphaproteobacteria bacterium. Lineage (GTDB taxonomy): Bacteria > Pseudomonadota > Alphaproteobacteria > Puniceispirillales > Marisalimonadaceae > Marisalimonas. The sequence goes on from CAKZQZ010000017.1 coordinate 51,967, forward strand.
CCAATCCGAGTAACCTTCTTGAAAAAAAGTAGAAATTTGAGAAGTTATAAATTCAGATATTAATATTTCCAAATAAGCATCACCTAAGGAGCCTGAAATTATCATCAAAAGTAAACTTAAGATTTTAAGTTTTATAAAATTTATAGTTGAACGATTAAATAATTTTAAGGACCAAATGAATAAAACAAAAACTAACAACAACCCAGGAATAAAACCAAATTCTCTTATAATTAAACCTGAAACCCATGCTCCTGTCTCACCAAAAAAATTTGTTGATTCGTTTACAGAAACAACCCCCCAACCTTGATCATCAGGGTTAAAAGTTGCCAAAGATAAAAATATTGTAACTGATAAAGAAAAAAGAAGCATAAACATACTTTTTTTTACTACTTTATCTGATAATATACTTTCTAACATATCATTTTTTGTTTCATTCATTAATATAATTCTATTTATGGAGAGTTATAATTTTTTAAAAACGAACTAAGCCTCTTCATTGTCTCTTCAATAATTTCACTACTATCCACAAGGGAGATTCTTAAAAAGCCACTTCCAGGATTAAAGCCATTAATATTTTTTCCCATAAAGCTTCCAGGCATTACCCTCAATGAGAATTTGTTCCACAGAATTTTAGCTGCTTTCTCATCATCTTCAACTTTCAGCCATAAGAAAAATCCCCCTGCAGGGATTTCAAACTTATCAAAAAAAGGTTTTAAGTATTTCTCAGCTATTTGAAAGTTTTTGTCGTAGTGCAAGCAGGCATTAATATGGTGTTCTTCATCTTCGTATAATGCTGCAGCAACTTTTTGAACTGGAATAGGCACCGGAGAGGCACCATTAGATACGATTAATTTATAACTTTCTATTATTTTTTCATCACCGGCTATAAAACCTGCTCTCATTCCGCTTATATTACTTCTCTTAGATAAAGAATTGAAAACCACTAAATTATCTAAAGTTTTTCCTAAGCTTGCAGCTGCTTCTAAGCCTCCAGCTGGTTTTGGCTTGTTCATTCTAAAAATATCAGCATAACACTCATCAAGTGCTAAAATAAAATCATATTTTCTAGCCAGCAAGATTGCCTTTTTTAGATAATCAATTCCTGCTACACTTCCATGAGGGTTAGAAGGTGAACAAACATACATAATAACAGACGACTTTAGAATATTTTCAGGAATATTTGATAGATCTGGTAAATAATTGTTTTCTGGAAGTGCATCTATCCAATAAATCTCAGAACCACTAGTTATACTACCTGCTCTCCAAGCATGATAGAATGGGTTTGTGACTATAGCTTTGGACTGACCCTTTTTAAGATTTTTTGCTAATAAACCAATTAAATGTAAAGGTTCTCTAGTTCCAGGGACTGGGACGATATTTTTATTTAATTCTACTAAACCTTTTGCTCCTGGGTATCTTCTTTCTACATACCTCATAATACTTTCTCCATAAGAAGGTATAGGAGTGCTTGGAGGATATTTGCCCCATTCTTCGTAACTAGTTTCTAAAATATCTTTCACAAAGTTTGGAATTTTAAGAGAAGGTTCTCCAATTGACATCTTTAAAACTGAGTATTCTGGATTAGGCTCTAAGTTTTCTAAAAGAGTATTTAATTTTCCAAACATCCAATCCTTTAAGACATTATATTCTGGATTAACCATCTTAAACCTTTAAATTATTAATTAATCAGTTATTTCTATATTATAACGTTTAATTTTAAAACTAATAGGTCAAAGTAAAATTGAAAATAACATGAAATCATCAAAAGATAGTAAAGAAACACACCAAGAATATTTCCACAAAATCTGTGTTGTGGGTGGAGGGCTAACAGGAGCCATAATGGTGTTATTGTTAAAACAATCAAAACTTTTCAAAAAAAATGAAATTGCTTGGATTAAGCCAAAAGAAAAAAAACACGCTGACTTTAGAACAACCTTTTACAACTCAACAAGTATAGAATTATTAAAAAGTCTTCATCTAATTGATAATTTAAACTTTGATGATTATTCAACAGTAAATCAGATAGAGGTGTTTGGAGCCAAAGGGTCTTCCCCTCTTATTTGGAACAATTCAAGTTCAAATAGCCCTTTGGGTATAGTAATTAAAAATGAAATTATTTTAAATGCTCTTATTAAATTATTAAACGATATTCCAAAATATAGTGGTACGGTTACTAATACTGATATTAACGAATATGAGAGAACTTTATACCTAGACAACAAAAAAACTATTAAAACACATTTAGTATTATCGGCAGATGGTAAAAGCTCATATATGAGGAAATTATTATCAATTAATACAATTGAAAAAAATACAAATCACATTGCCGTTTCTGGTTTTCTTGAACAGTCAAAAAAGCACAGTTCGAAGGCCATTCAAGCTTTTACTGAACTAGGCCCTATAGGGATCCTTCCATTTGAAAATAAGAATATTATAAATTTTGTTCAGAGTATTGAAAAAAACAAGTTAAATAGCATTCTATCTCAAAAAGAGCCTGAACAATATTTATGTCAGAACCTTAATGATTTTTTTTCACATACTGAACTATCCTTTATGCCCTTAAAAAAAATTAAAAATACTGAAAACAAACTATCTGTCTGGGATCTTGGTTTAAACTTAATAGTTAACCCAACCGCTAAAAGAATAATTTTAATTGGGGACGCCGCACACTCAATTCATCCTCTTGCAGGGCAAGGTTTAAACTTAGCACTTCGTGACTGTCTTTCAGTCATAAAAGCTATAAAAAACAGCGTTGAATTTGGCAATGACCTAAGTGATAAGGCTATTTTAGAATATTATAAATCAGATAGATTACCTTATACACTTTCAATGACCGCATTTACTGATTTTCTTTTTTACGGTTTTACGTCAACTTCAGCTAAAACAAAGTCGTTGTTGAGTAAAGGAATGGAAAACTTAAATAAAAGTAAATTCAAAGATATTTTTAAAGTATTTGCTTCAAATTAAGTTTAAGGATTTATAATACTTATTGAGATACAAATCATGGTTTTTTCCATAATCATGCAATAAATCCCAACTAAAAAGGCCAGAGCTATGATCGTCTGAAAAGATTATTCTAATTGCGTAATTACCAATTTGCTCAATTGAATTGATGACTACATCACTCTTATTTCTTACAATTATTTTTGGTCCACCATGACCCTGAACATCAGCTGACGGGCATTCAACTCTCAGTAATTCTGCAGAAACCGTAAATTCATCATTATTCTCAAATTTTATTAATAAATTTTTGCCACTGTCTATTTTTTTTATGGTTGTCGGCCAAATACTCATTTTTATTTTTCTTTTTTATAAATAATAATTAATGCTTTACAGTGTTTGTGATGTTTTGTTCACTAGAATAACTCTCGATAATTGATCTTAATAAATTATTTCTTTTGGTAATGGATTTTGTTTCCAATAGTAATTGCTTTTCTTCTAGAGCTAATGGACAAATCATTGTAATTTGGTCAACAAAATTATAATCATTACAAGCATCTATAATTTCCATATTAACTTTCATTTTTTTTAATTTAAAAAAATCTTTTAAGGCTTTTTTTAAACTAACAAAACTCTCCTTAGACCCTTCTTGATTTAGGTCTTCTGTAAATTCATTCCAACTAACTTTAGCCTCTTTAAAATTATCTTTATTTGTTATATTTGAAAGTAAATTGAACCTGCTCACACCTTTCAAAGTTACTAAATATCTTGAATCTTCTGTTTCCTCAAACTTAATAATTCTTCCAGCACAACCTACATTGTAAAGATCTATATCTTCATCTTTATCTCTAGTTTTCTTTGGCTGTATCATGCCAATCAATCGGTTTTTTTGAGACATAGAATAATCTATCATTTTGAGATACCGTGGCTCAAAAATATTTAATGGTAAATATGTGTTTGGAAACATAACTACGCCCTCAAGAGGGAAAACAGGCATTATCTGTGGTAGGTTTTTCATAATTTATCAATTCTGTAATGAACTTATTAACTTCGTTTTAAAATAAGAGTGTAGCAAGTTTTCTTCTTGCGCTAATTGTTTCTTTTGCATCGAAGCCAACAGATGAGAAGAACTCTAATAATTGTTTTCTAGCTGCTTGTTCTTTCCATTCTTTATCAATTTTGATTGATTTCAAGAGCATTTCAAAAGAAGCCTCTATCTCTCCATTCCCAAATAATGCTATAGCAATCTCAAGTAAATATTCTAAGTTATCTGGGTCTTTGTCTAATTTCAATTTTAAACCTTCTAAGCTTTCTTTTGCTTTAAAAGCTTTTTCAGCAACGTCAATAGTAAGTAAAATTTCTGAAATAACCTTTGATTTTTTAATGTCAGGTTCAAGCGCTTCCTCAAGTTCTCTAACTTCTACAAATTTGTTTAACCCTATAAGTGATTTTATAAGAAATCCAAACCCCTCCTCATTCTTAGGATCAACGGATAAAATATTTTGGGCAATTTCACCTGCTTCATTCCAGTTTCTAATTTCAATTGCGTCTTTTCCCATAGTAATTAAATTTTCAACTTCCTCTCCTGGACCAGACAAACTTGCAGATTTTTTTACGTAATCCAGAATTTCACTATTGGATTTTGCACCCTGAAAACCGTCAACAACTTTTCCTTCATAAAAAGTATAAACAGTAGGTATTGATTGAATTCTCAATTGGGCTGCAATTTCTTGGTTTTCATCAATATTAACCTTGGCTAAAGTTATATTTTCCTTGTACTTAATAACCGTGTTTTCTAATAGAGGGGTTAATTGTTTACAGGGCTCACACCAAGGTGCCCAAAAATCAACTATAATTGGTTTTTCACTTGAGGCCTCAATTACATCCGCCATGAATTCGTTGGCATTTATATCTTTAATATTGCTTGTTGATTGCAAATCTTCGCTGCTTTTAATTTCCATATTCATATTACCTCTATTTATTAAGACATATGGTGCCGTTAAACGAATTTTCAACAAATTATTACAAAATACAACAATTGACCAATGATTCGGGTGAGTATAATGATATAATATGATTAAAACCAAAAAAATTGCATTACTCGGTTGTGGTAATTGGGGAAAAAATATAGCAAGAAACTTGTCTAAGTTAGGATACTTGTATTGTGTTTATGATTTAAACAAAAATATCTCAGATCAATTTAATAAAAATTATGGGTTACCTAAACTTTCAATTGATGAAATTATAAAAAGCCAAGAAATAGTCGCCGTTGTTATAGCTTCCTCAGCTATCACGCATAAAGATTTAGCCAAAAGAGCGCTATTAAATAATAAGGATGTGTTAATAGAAAAACCTTTTTGTCTATCTTTATCTGATGCTAATGATTTATCAAAACTGGCAATAGATAAAAAAAAAATTTTAATGGTTGGCCATCTCCTAAACTATCACAACGCTTTTATTAAAATGAAAAAGCTTATTCATGAGGGTCTAATAGGGGATGTTATAAACATAAGAGCACACCGGCTTGCACTAGGTTCTATCCGTTCCAGTGAATCAGTAACATATGACTTAGCAGCCCATGACATTTCTATGGTATTATCTATCCTCGGAAGCATGCCCGATGACATTGAGGCTCAATCTATTCACCATAACAACAATGAAGGTCCTGATGCAATTTCTGTAAAGCTAACTTTTAAGAAAGGGATTACTGCCTTAATCAATTCTGATTGGATGTGTCCTTACAAGGAGCATAAATTTTCAGTCATAGGTAAAACTGGAGGCTTAGTTTTTAATGACACTGAAGAATGGCCTAATAAACTTATTTATAATCCATCTTTAATAAATTCTAATAATACTATCACTTCCTCTCCACTGCAAAAATTGAACGTTGAGCCAAACGAACCACTCAAGACAGAATTAGAAGAATTTATTAACTGCATAAATTCCAGACAAAGCCCATTAACTGATCACAGAGAGGCTGTTAATGTACAGACTGTGATGGAAATGATAGAAGAGAGTGTCAAACATGTTAGGTAAATTATGATACCGTTTATTGATTTAAAAGCTCAACAGAAACAAATCCGATCTAAGATTGATAATCGAATAAAGAAAGTTTTAGACCATGGTCAATACATACTAGGACCAGAGGTTAAAGAACTTGAAAATAAACTAGCTAAATTTACGGGCTCAAAGCATGTCCTTTGTTGTTCAAGTGGAACTGATGCCTTATTATTAGCCTTATTAGGTCTTAAACTACAGCCAGGTGAAGGAGTAATTGTCCCGTCATTTACGTTTGCGTCATCAGCAGAAGTGATGCCATTACTCGGTGCAATCCCGATCTTCATTGATGTTGAAGCCGACACTTTTAATTTAGATCCAGCGAAATTAGAGGATACCTTACAAACAGGTAATCAATTGGGGATTAATGTAAAGGGAATAATGTCGGTCGGTTTATTTGGACAACCCGCAAATATGAAACCAATTAAGGATTTTGCTGCCAAAAACAGCCTATGGGTTCTTGATGATGCGGCACAATCATTTGGAGGAAAATACAATAATCAGACAGTAGGAAACCTTTGCGAAGTAACAGCAACTTCATTCTTCCCTGCAAAACCTCTTGGTTGTTATGGAGATGGGGGGGCAATTTTTACTAATAATAAAGAAATTTATGAAATAGCTAATTCTTCTCATGTTCATGGTATGGGTAACAACCGATATGAATATGACAGGATCGGCATGAATGCCCGCATATCTACCATTCAGGCTGCTATTTTGCTGGAAAAATTAGAAATTTTTCCTGATGAAATAAACAAACGACAAAAAATTGCTGACAGTTACAACCAACATCTTAGTAAATTAAATCTTAACCTTAAGTTACCTTATTTAGAGAAAAAATTTCAAAGTAGTTGGGCTCAATATACAATTATATTACCCAGTGAGGTCAAAAGAGAATTATTACAAGAAAACTTAAAACTTAGAAACATTCCTACTGCTGTATACTATCCTATTCCTCTAAATGAGCATAAACCATATAAGCATTATCCCGTATCCAAGGCTGGTTTGAAAGTAACTTATGAGTTGTCAAAGAATGTTTTGTCTTTACCAATGCACCCATATCTAGAAGAAAAAGATATTGTTTACATTACTGAAAATATTGGTGAAGCTATAAAGTCAATTTCGTAAAATACATTTTGAATAATTTTTCTTGATACTACAAGAGAGAATGTTATATTCCTTTCACAGTGCGGGCGTAGCTCAGTGGTAGAGCATCTCGTTGCCAACGAGAATGTCGAGAGTTCGAATCTCTTCGCCCGCTCCAAATATCTATTATAAACTACTTAATTTATTTCTATTATATCGAAGGACACTTCATTATGTATGGAGTAGTTCTTTTGATTTTGTACAAGATCTTTGTTTGCAATTAGAAAACCTAAATATTTGTTATACTTCGGAGACCATACAACTGAAGTTACTCTACCGTCTTCTTTACCTTCATTAAATACGGGTAAATTATTGAAAAAAGGTGGGCGGGGAAGGATATCCAAATCAAACTTAACTTGGTAGATAGATTTATTAAAGCCCTTATCTCTTTGTTTTAACAAAGCTGATTTTCCTACAAAATCAAAGTCAACATCTAAACTACAAAACTTTCCTAATCCACAATCTTGTGGAAAGTTCTTATTTGTCATTTCATTACCATAACTTAGAAGGTGATTTTCAACTCTTTCTATCATATTTGGACAGCCAACTCTTATGTTTAAATCCACGCCTTCTTTCATTATCAAATCCCATAAGATGACCCCTGTTTGATTTTTAGAAAGTATAATTTCATAACCTGTTTGCTTACTAAAACCAGTTTTGGAAACTAAAACGTTGTCATTATTAAAAACATAGTTTTCAAACCTAAAATATTTTAATTTTTCAATTTCCTTACCAAAAACTTTGCACAAAAGTAGCTCTGACTTAGGTCCTTGGATGGCAATAGTTATTCTATCAGACTCAAAGACATCAGCATTAAAATTCATTGTGTGATTAATCGCAGAAACCCAGTTAAATAAGTCAGAGTCAGATAGTGAAATTAAAAAATGGTTTTCACTCAAACAAAATACTACTGGGTCGTTTAATATGCCTCCTTCAAAGTTTACTATTGGCGAGTAATAAGCTCTACCAGGAATAATATTACTTAGGTCTCTACAAAATAAATATTTTAGTAGGTCATGAGATTTTTTGCCTTTGATCTCTATTATTTTTTGGCAACACACATCCCATAACTGGACATGTTTAGTAAGATGTAAGTAATCATTTTTTAGGGATTTAAAAACAGTGGGTATTAATGTGTTATTATAAACACTATATTTTTTTACCCCAGCCTCATTATTCCTAGACGTAAAAGGTGTTTCCTTAATTCTGTTAGACGTAGAAAAAAATTCATTAGACATTTTTTATACCCCCATATAAAAAACAATAACCTTAATCACTTTGGATATTTTTTATGAAAAGTAAATTAAGAAAATCATTAGATGAAAAAAAATTTGTTTACACGGCAGAGACATCACCCCCAGACTCAGGAAGTAAAATCGATATTATTAACCAAGTTAAGTGTTTAAAAAATCTTGCTGATGCAATAAATGTTACTGATGGAGCAGGAGCTAATTCTCATATGTCAGCCTTGGCAACAGCCGCGGTTATTGCTGAAAACCATATTGAGCCTATATTACAATTTACAACAAGGGACCGTAATAGATTGGCTATTCAAGGAGATTTACTAGGTGGATGGGCATTAAATATCCCAAATATACTTTGCCTATATGGCGATGAAGTTAAAGGAGGCGATCAACCTGAAGCAAAAGAAGTTCGAGACCTTGATACTATAGGTTTACTAAAAACAGCTAATGATATCAAAATTAATAAAACTTATCCCTCAGGTAGAAAGATAGCCAATGCCCCAGATTTTTTTATTGGAGGTGCAGACACACCTTTTAAAATAAAAGATGATTTTGACGGAGCAAATTTATTTAAAAAAATTAAGGTTGGAGTTGAATTTTTTCAAACTCAATATGCTTTTGATGAGGTTATTCTTGAAAGATATATGGGAAAACTAAATCAGCTTGGTATCACAAGTAAAGCATATTTTATAGTTGGTTTAGGTATTATTAAATCTGCTAAAAGTGCACGTTGGATGAACGATAATTTATTTGGGATAAGTATTCCTGAAAATATAATAAACAGGATTGAAAACTCTGATAATGAGAAAGAAGAAGGAACGAAAATTTGTATTGAATTGATTGAAAAATATAAATCAATTGAAGGGGTGAGTGGTGTGCACTTAATGGGATATAAACAAGAGGAAGATATAGCTTCCGTTATTTCTCATTTCAAATAATTCTAGTAATATTGGAGATTAAAATTGCAAATATCTCAAGAACTATATTCAAAGGCGCAAAAACTAGATAATGATCAACTCAGATCAATAATTAGATCAGAAAAGTTTAAGGGACAAACATCTGGGCTTTCTAAGAATTATTTGCAAACAAATCTTATTATTTTGGATAAAAAATATGCCTTAGATTTCATGATTTTTTGTCAAAGAAACCCTAAAGCTTGCCCGCTAGTTGGTGTTACTGACGTGGGAGATCCATTTTTCAGGACTTTAGGAAATGATGTAGATGTTAGGTCTGACGTTCCTTCATATAACATCTATAAAAATGGTAAGCTTTTTAAATTAGTTAATAATATAATTAATTTATGGAATGAGGATCTTGTGGCTTTTGCAATTGGTTGCTCATTTACATTTGAACACTCTCTTATCAAAAAGGGTTTTCAAATTGACCACATTGAAAATAACAAAGTGGTCCCAATGTATAAAACTAATATTAAAAACAAAGTTTCTGGGGCGTTTAAAGATACGATGGTGGTATCCATGAGAATTTTTAAAAAAAATCAAGTCAACGAAGTAATCAAAATTTGTAAATCATTTCATTGGGCACACGGGACACCTATTCACGTTGGAAATCCAAAAGAGATTGGAATACTTGATATAAACAATCCTGAATGGGGAGATAAACCAAAAGCACTGTTAGAAGATGAAGAGTATGTCTTTTGGGCTTGTGGTGTTACACCACAAAATGCAATTTTAAGTTCCGATATCCCCTTTTGTATTTCTCATACCCCAGGTCACATGCTTATTACAGATGTCCCAGAAGATGCAGAGGTTCCTATTCTGCAGTAACTTTACTCTATAGACACCACTGATATTTTTTTTGCTGCTTTTTGAGCCTTGTCTAAGCTTGAAGCCAAGACTACTCCCATGCGCCTATAAGATTTTAAAGTTGGTTTACCAAAAATCCTGAAATCCACATTTTCATCTTCTAAAGCTTTTTCGATACCCTCTATAGTATAATTACCTGTTGCATTTTCTTCAGCAAGTATGACATGACTTGCTCCGGCCTGCATGAGTTTTATCTCAGGTAAAGGCATTCCTGTAAGCACTCTTGCGTGTATGTCAAATTGACTATAATTTTGAGTGAACATAGTTACCATACCAGTGTCATGAGGGCGGGGGCTTAATTCACTAAAGATAACACCACCTTTTTTATCAACAAAAAATTCCACGCCAAAAATTCCTGATCCACCTAAGTCCAATACCATGGTTTTAGCAGCTTCTTGGGCTTTCTTTATCACTTCTTTTGAACATGCTGCAGGTTGCCAGCTATATTGATAATCTCCCCTTTTTTGAAAATGCCCGATTGGATCACAAAATGAGACCTTTCCTGACTTCTCTAAAATTGTTAATAATGTTATTTCGTAATCAAAATCAATGAATTCTTCTACAATGACCCTCTTTCTGTTTCCCCTCATGCCGTCAATAGCAAATTTCCAGGATTTCCTTAGTTCTTCTTGAGAACTTGCATAACTTTGCCCTTTGCCCGATGAACTCATAACTGGTTTTACAGCTACCTTGGCACCTATTTTTTTAGCTTCTGATAGGAGCTCTTCTTCTGTTTCAGCATATGCAAACCTTGCCGTTGTTAATCCTAAACTTTTTGCTCTATCTCTAATTCTATCCCTATTCATAGTTAAGTTGACAGCCTTCGCAGAGGGTATAACAGTATACCCGTTAGTTTCCGCTTCCAACAAGACTTCTGTTTCAATCGCCTCAACTTCAGGAACAATGAAGTCAGGCTTATGTTTATTTATAATTTCAAAAAGTTTTTCTTTATCAAGCATATTAAAAACTTCCGCCATATCACTAACCTGCATTGCTGGGGCATTTTCATAAGCATCACAAGTAATTACATAGCAACCCATTCTTTTCAGACTAATGGTCAATTCTTTACCTAACTCTCCACTACCAAGTAATAAAATTTTTTTCATATGACGGCCTTTTAAAGTTTAAAAACATTATTTTTAGATTATCATTCAGGATATGTCTTTTATTAAAAATCTTATTTACAAATTTTTAAACAAAAAAATTTCTATAATTTATAACAAAAGATTTTCACAGCACCAAAATACGCCCAAAGGCGTATTTTGGAATAGTAAATTATCTCAAGATTTAAGATTAAATATCATACTAGATAAAATGATAGATAATTCAAAATCTGATACTTTCACGATGGCTGACATTGGGTGTGGTTATGGACGCTGTTTTGAGATAATCAAAGAAAGAAATCTACAAGATAAAATTAAGTATTCAGGATTTGATATTAATAAAAATTTTATATCCTTTTGTAAAAATAACATAAAATTGAAACAGGCTAACTTCTACGTAGACATTAGTCCATCCCAACAGTTTGATTATGTAGTTATGTCAGGAACTTATAATTTATCACCAACTAATAACCTGAAATTATGGGAAAGCTATATTACAAAAAACCTAAAGTCTAATTGGAAAAACGTAGATAAAGCGATGATTTTTAATTGCCTAGTAGATAAAAAGCGCAAGATAAAAAATAAATTATATTACACAGAAATCTCTTGGATAAAAAAGTTATGTGAAGAAAATTTAAATAAACCTGTATTTTCTAAACATAATTTACTTGAAGAGGATGTAACAGTTTTTATAGAAAAGAATTAAGTTATATTACTTCCAAACTGATTAATTTTTTCGGCGAATTCATTAGGGTTTTCCATTGGAATTAAATGGCCACATTCTGGAAACTCAACTCTTTCTATGTTTTTCATTGTATTACATATTTCGTCAATATCACCTGGTATTCTGAATACCTTATCATAGTGACCGGTCATAATCAGAATAGGGATGTTTATTTTAGACCAATCAACATCCCAATTAGCAGTTAACGACCCTTCCATAAGTTTAAAAATTCCAGAGTTCTCATCAAGGCCCTTATAATTTTTAGGATTAAGAGCGTTTGGTTCCATTTTTTCTAAAAAAGATGGAGACGCAATAACTGGCATATTAAAGTCCATCAATAAAGACGTTCCACCGTAGCGGGCGACATTGACCATTGTTTTATTAATCCATCTTAGTCTTGGGTTGTTTTTCCTAAGAGTATTGACCAAAACCAAACCCTGGCTCTTAACTCCTTTTTCTAGAGCGAGAGCTGCGTACAAGCCACCTATAGACAGGCCTACTAAAATTACATTTTTTAAATTTAAAGAATTAATTAATTGGACTAAATCCGACACAATTATGTCTGTGTCCAGCACTATACTTTTGTCAAACTTGCTATTTTCTTGCCCTCTGAAGTTATAGGCTAAATAACCATTACCTTCTTTAACTACTTTGTCTCCTATATGACCGTTCCAAGCAGATGTACTCCCAGTCAAAGCATTAACAAAGACAAAAGTTTTACCTTTGGTCTTTGGAGCAATATATTCATAATAAATTTCATTATTGTCATCAATTTTTAAAACAGCCATTTTAGCACCTTATTCTTCTGATATTTCAATTTTCAAATGTTGAAAATGACCCTCTAACTCTTCGTCTCTTAATGTTGAAAACTTTTCAAATTCTTCGTCATCTAGAAAATTAAAGTTTGCTTCTGTGTCATTTTGTTCAGTGTTGGTGTTGGGGTCGACGTTATGTAAAATTTTTTCAGTTGCTGAATGTGTCCTTTTTATAGGATATTCTCCAACCCTTTCTTGAAAAGTAACTATTGCCCTGAGACCTCTTTCTATAGCAAGTCTCTCGTCTTCATCCTCGCTTTCATCAAAACCAACGTAAAGAGCGTGTATTATGTGTTGCTTCGGGTCAGGCAAAATCCCAATATCATACATAACTTCACCTTGGGGGCTTAAATTCATATAAAACTCACTAAATCGAGCTAAAATTTCTCTTGTTCTTGATGGCCCAGGATCAACAGGGGGAGCCTTCTGCGGGGGTGGTGGGGCATTAAGATTATTCCAAATAGCTACACAAATTAGAATACAAAATGTAACTACAAGAGCAATAATGAATGGTGTTGAGTCTACAAACATAATTTTTAACTACTACTAAGATTTAGTAAATTATATTTCAATACAAAGAAAATATAAACGAAATAATTTATCATTATAATAACCTATACAAAAAAAATAATCATTATATATTTCAAATATTTACACCTGATTATAGTTGGTATATAAGATCACAGATTTGCAATTGGTATAGTTTTCTTGTTAGTATGATTCTTAATTACACGATTCTGTGTTTTTAAAATTAACTAACAAAGGTTTGTATAATTATACAAGCGGAAACAGGAGGATAAGATGAAACGGGTATTCGGAGCTGCATTTACAATGGCGGCAACCGTAGCCGTAGGCCTTAGTTGGGCTACAATAGGTAATGCTGCATGCGGTAAGGTTACTATAGCAGATATGGACTGGGCATCAGCATCATTAATGGCAAATGTAGACAAAATCATTTTAGAAGAAGGCTATGGCTGTGAAGTTGAACTAGTAGCAGGAGCTACAATGCCAACTTTTACTTCAATGAATGAAAAAGGAGCACCAGACGTAGCGCCTGAGCTTTGGGCTAACGCTGTAGCAATTCCACTAAATAAAGCTGTTGGAGAAAATAGATTAATGGTTGCCAACAAAGCGCCTATTAGCGGATTAGGTGAAGGTTGGTTTGTGTCTCCATATACAGCCAAAAAACATAACCTTAAAACTGTAGATGATGTTCTTGCCAGACCTGATTTATTCCCATACGCAGAAGATAAATCAAAAGGTGCTTTTGTAGGTTGTCCTGCAGGTTGGGGTTGTCAATTAGTTAACCAGAATTTATTTCGAGCCAATGAAATGGAAAAAAAAGGTTGGGTATTAGTTGATCCAGGAAGTGGTGCTGGCCTTGATGGCTCTCTCAACAAACATCTTACTCGAGGTGAAAACTGGTTTGGCTATTACTGGTCACCAACTACTTTAATTGGAAAACACAGTTTGGTAAAAACTGACTTTGGAGTACCTTTTGTTGGAAAAGATCATTGGGATTCTTGTATTGCAAAGCCAGAGCAAGAGTGTGCTAATCCTAAAAAGTCAGCTTGGACAGAGTCAGTAGTTAATACTGTTGTTACAGCAAATTTTAAAAATAATGCAAGCGTAGCTTTAGATTATATCTCTGGAAGAGTTTATCCTGGAAGCATAATGAATAAAATGCTTGTTTTTATGGATGAAGAAAAGGCACAAGGCAAAGATGCAGCTTATGAATTTTTAGAAAAACATGGTGCTGTGTGGGAAAAATGGGTTAGTCCAGACGTAGCCAAAAAAGTTAAATCCAGCTTATAATTTAAAAACTTAATAAAAATAATCACTGCTTCTAGAAACAGTGATTATTTTTTAATGTAGGATATCAGTAAAATGGACTGGTTTTTTAAATTCCCTGATATGAGCAGATCTGATTTAAGAGAGTTTAAAAAATCAGTTGATTTCGCATTTACGGATTTCTCTAGAACTTATGGTGAAGGTATAGAAAATTTTTTTGAGCCTTTGTTGATGTTTTTGGTCTCATTTGAAAAGTTTTTTATTAATACTCCATGGCCTCTTATAGTTTTGGGAATAATATTACTGGCTTGGATAGGATCACGATCTATTCTGATAGTCATTGGCACCTTTTTAAGTTTTATGTTAATTGGCTATTTTGGTATGTGGGAAGATACAATGTCGACTTTAGCTATCATTTTAGTCGCTACCTTTTTATGTATTTCTATTGGAATTCCTCTTGGGGTTGCAATGGCCAGAAGCAACAAGGTTCAAGCTACTATAGTTCCAATTTTAGATGTTATGCAAACAATCCCTAGCTTTGTTTACCTTATACCAGTTGTTATGTTACTTGGAATTGGGAAAGTTCCTGGTTTAATAGCCGTATGTATTTATGCTATTCCACCTATTGTGCGTTTAACTAATTTAGGTATTAGGTTAGTAGATAAAGATGCATTAGAGGCGGCAGACTCTTTTGGTGCAAATTATTGGCAAAAGCTTTTTGGAGTTCAAATACCTCTTGCTTTACCAACGATCTTTGCTGGTGTGAATCAAACTATTATGATGGCTCTTGCTATGGTTGTTATTGCTTCAATGATTGGAGTGAAAGGTCTAGGTCTACCGGTTTTACAAGCAGTTTCTAATCAATACTTAGCTTTAGGTCTAATGAACGGTTTAGCAATTGTAGTACTTGCTATCATTTTCGACAGAGTTACACAGAAATTTGGATTGCGTATGCAAAAATATAGAAATGATGGTAAGGATTAATGAGATGAGCAAAAGTGATACGCTGATCAAAATTAATCAACTTTATAAAATTTTTGGGGATGGCCAAGATAATGCCCTTGAACTTGTTAAAAATGGGGTTGGAAAAGAAGAACTTCTTGATAAACTAAATTGTGTTTTAGGGTTAAATAATATTAATCTCAACATTAAAAAAGCAAAAATACAAGTTGTTATGGGTCTCTCTGGTTCAGGAAAGTCAACACTTATACGGCATCTAAATAGATTGATTGAGCCCACAAGTGGTGAAATTTTAGTCAATGACACAGATATCTTAAAACTCAATGCAAAGGAGTTAGTTCAATTCAGACAAAACAATATGTCTATGGTATTCCAAAAATTTGCTCTATTTCCCCACAAAACAATTATACAGAATGTTGGTTACGGTCTAGCTGTACAGAATATCCCAAAGGACGAATGGATTGAAAAAGCCACAAAATGGATAAATAGAGTTGGTTTAGAAGGATATGAAACTTATTACCCAGGACAGTTGTCAGGGGGAATGCAACAGAGAGTTGGCCTTGCAAGAGCATTAGCTACAGATGCAGAAATACTTCTTATGGACGAAGCCTTCTCAGCTTTAGATCCTCTTATCAGGTCAGAGATGCAAAATATATTACTAGACCTTCAAAGTGAACTACATAAAACAATTATTTTCATCACGCATGATCTTGATGAAGCTCTAAAAATTGGAGATAGAATAGCTATCCTAAGAGACGGCAGTATGGTCCAGGACAGTGATCCACAAGAGATAATAATGAACCCAGCCGATGATTATGTTTCCGACTTTATTAAAGACATTAACAGGGCTCGGGTAATACAAGCTAAGTCAATTATGACACACACAAAAACTAAGAGCTCTGGTCCCGTAGTGCAAGAAAATATGGTACTTGAAGACATTCTTCAAATTATGTCAGATGATCCTTCAAAACCTGTTACCATTGAGAACTCAAAAGGGAACATTACGGGAAAAATAGAAATGGCAAACTTAATTGAGGGTATGAAAAGACCTAAATCTCAAGGAACTAATATTACTGGTTAGTTTGTCTTGCTCTTCCTATTTGTACTAAATTAAAATTGCTATCAATAAAATTTTCTGGATCTAAAGCATTACGAAGGTCGATAACTGTATTACCTTTCATGTGTTTACTCAAATAATCCGGAAACAAGCTCCTGAATTCATTCCACTCTGTTAAAATTACAAGTGCATCACTGTTGTGCAGGCATGTTTCTAAGTCATTTGCAAATTCAATATTTTTTAATAATTTTTTTGCCTCATCCATTGCTACAGGATCGTAAGCTGAAATAGAAACTCCCTTTTCTTGTAGAATTGGAATAATATCTAAAGAAGGGCTGTCTCTCATATCATCTGTCTCTGGCTTAAAAGATAAACCAAGTATAGAAACCTTTTTATTTTTAAAATTATTACCTAATTCGTTTAAAATTTTCTTAGCCATATCTGATTTTCTTTGGGAGTTGTATTGCACAACTGTATCGACAATTGAAATGTTCGAGTTATTTTGGTTAGCTGTTTTAACAAGAGCTAGTGTGTCTTTTGGGAAACAGGAACCTCCATAACCAGGCCCAGGATGTAAAAACTTATTACCTATGCGTTTATCTAACCCTATACCTTTAGCAACATCGTGTACATCAGCACCCACTTTTTCACACAAATCAGCCATTTGATTAATGTAAGATATTTTAACAGCTAGAAAGGCATTAGCTGAATATTTAATTAACTCTGCAGTTTTCAAGTCAGTAAAAAGAATAGGGGTCTCTATCAAATAAAGAGGTTTATACAAAGCAGAAATTATTTTTTTTGCCTTCTCACTTTCACAACCCACGACAACCCTATCTGGTCGCATAAAGTCTTGAATAGCATTGCCTTCTCTTAAAAATTCAGGATTAGAAACAACGTCAAAGTCTGCGTTAGGGTTTACTTTTTTAATTATTTCCTTAACTTCTAACCCTGTGCCTACGGGAACAGTGGACTTAGTTACCACCAAAGTATACCCATCCATTTTGTTTGCTATTTGCTCTGCTGCTTGAAACACATAAGTTAAATCTGCGTGACCGTCACCCCGACGGGTAGGTGTGCCAACTGCAATAAAAATAACATCAGCTTTTTTAATGTTTCCATCTATATCATCACTAAAAGTCAGCCTTCCAGAATTTTTGTTTTTTTGAATTAAACTTTCTAAGCCAGGCTCATATATTGGGACTATGTTGCTGTTGAGACTTAAAATTTTCTCTTGGTCTTTATCAACACAACATACATTAAAACCAAACTCTGAAAAACAAGTTCCCGACACTAAGCCTACATAGCCAGTTCCCAACATAGTTATATTCATTAAATCAACCTTTTATCAGACAAAACATTTAACAACTATTTACTAATTGTTTATACTAAAATAACCAAAATATATTGATTATATAACTAAGTTTTAAGGAATTGTGAATGAAAATTAAAAAAGCGATTTTCCCAGTTGGCGGTCTTGGTACAAGGTTTCTTCCTGCGACTAAGTCTATGCCTAAGGAAATGCTTCCAATAGTTGACAAACCACTTATACAGTACGCTGTAGAAGAAGCCGCAGATGCAGGAATTGAGCAATTTATTTTTGTTACTAGTAGAGGAAAATCAGCGATAGAAAATCACTTTGATCATTCTTTTGAACTTGAAAATAATTTACTATCAAAAGGCAAGAGAGACACTCTTAAAACCGCTCAAGAAATGTTGAAAATACCTGGCTCCTTTGCCTATGTAAGACAACAAGAACCAGCAGGTCTTGGTCATGCTGTCTGGTGTGCCCGCCATTTAATTGCAAATGAACCTGTGGCGGTCATTCTTGCTGACGATTTAATCTCTGGATCAAGTACAATTAAACAAATGATAGACAACTATACTTCTGGAAACATGTTAGCCGTAATGGATGTAGATAAACGGGACGTATCTTCATATGGAATTATTACACCAGGCAAAGCTCTAGGAAACAATGTGACTGAAATTCTAGGGCTTGTAGAAAAACCTTCAATTGAGAAAGCTCCCAGTAAAATGGCTGTGGTTGGTCGATATATCATTGAGCCTGCTGTATTTGAAATACTTGAGCAACAAAATAGAGGAGCAAGTAACGAAATTCAGCTTACAGACGCAATAGCTAGCAGAATAGGTAGTTCTAATTGTAGTGGTTATAAGTTTTCAGGTGAACGTTTTGACTGCGGTTCTAAACTAGGTTTCATTCAAGCTAATATAAAACTATCTGTACAAAGATCAGAAATGAAAAAGAAGCTTAAGTCTTGGCTTCAAGATGAAATATTAGATGGGAAAATTTAATGTATAAACACGAGTTTGATAAAACGATATTGAGATCGTATGACATTCGTGGTGTTTTTCAAAAAACTTTAAATGTAGAAGACGCATTCATGCTTGGGTTTTTTTTTGGTATTACTGTAAAAAATCAAAATAAACATAAAGAAAACCCTCTAATTATAATTGGAATGGATGGACGTATTTCTAGCCCTATACTCGAGGAAAACCTTAACGCTGGGCTAGAAAAGGCAGGTTGTGAAGTTTATAGAATAGGGTTGGGTCCCACCCCAATGCTATATTTTGCAAGCAATTATTATAATGCAGATGGAGCAATTCAAGTAACAGGAAGTCACAATCCAAAAGATTATAACGGGTTTAAAATTGTACTAAATCAAAATTCATTTTTTGGCGAGGATATCCAAAACTTAGGTATCCTGGCAAGAAAAGGCAGCACTATTAATTCCGCTAAAGGCTCTTCTAAAAAAGTTAACATTAATGATCATTATGTAGAGAAAGTAATCGAACCCCTAAAAAACAAAAATAACCTTCTTAAAGACAAAATAATAGTCTGGGACTGTGGCAATGGCGCATCTGGACCCTGCATTGAGAAAATTACAAAAATAATTGCAGGTAAACATATAGTTTTATATTCAGATGTAGATGGAAAATTTCCTAATCATCATCCTGACCCTACAGATATATCTACATTGGAAATTCTCTCTGATAAAATGAAAGAGGTTAATGCTGATATTGGTATAGCATTCGACGGAGATGGCGATAGAATAGGAGTGATGGATAAATTTAGACGTCCAGTGGCAGGTGACTTGCTAACTGCTTTTTTAGCAACTTCGATTAAAGAAAAAGAAAATAAAACTGTTATTTTGGACATTAAGTCCAGCTATGTCGCCTATGAAAAGATTATCTCTTTAGGTTTGAAAGCAGAAATAGGCAAAACGGGACACTCTAATATTAAAAAAAGAATAAAAGAAATTAATTCACCTCTTGCTGGTGAAATGTCCGGACATATTTTCTTTGCCGATAGTTACTTTGGATTTGATGACGCCATTTACGCTTCGACAAGGTTGATAGAGTTATTGGCAAATGACATTACCCTTGATGACTTTATATCGTCCTTACCTGTCACCTATGCCTCACCTGAAATTAAAGTACATTGCTCAGATAAGATAAAATTTGGGACTATAGAAAACATATCAAATGAAGTTTTAAAAAAGTATAACACTGATGATGTAATTACAATTGATGGCGTAAGAGTTAAAAATAGGTTTGGTTGGTGGCTTATTCGAGCTAGTAATACAGAAGAGGCTTTAGTGGTTCGTTTTGAAGGACAATCTATGGAGAATAAAAATAAATTGTTTAATGAGGTAAAGCAACTCCTAAATAATCAAGGATTAACTTTAGAAAATAATTAAATAATGATAATATTAAATTAATAAATTTTTTAAATCTGAGGAAAAAAATGACTAATAGACTAAAACGTGGGAATTTACAAGTATCTGAAATTCTTGTAGATTTTATTGAAAAAGAGGCTCTTCCTGACACTAACATTAGTGCAGATCAATTTTGGAGCAAGCTTGAATTAATATTAGATAAATTTGTTCCTGAAAATAAAAGGCTTCTTGAGGTTAGAGCCAAAATGAAGAGTCAGATTGATGATTTTTATAAAACAAATTCAGGAAGAAATATACCTCATGATGAATATGTTAGTTTTTTAAAGGATATAAATTATATAGTACCTGAAGGTGATAGTTTCAAAATTGAAACTGAAAATGTTGACCCCGAACTTGCACTTAAAGCAGGTCCTCAGTTAGTAGTTCCTGTTACTAATGCCCGATATGCATTGAATGCTGCTAATGCTAGATGGGGAAGTTTATACGATGCACTTTACGGAACTGATGCTATTTCAGAAGATGGTGATGCAAAAAAATCTGCTTCCTATAATCCGGTAAGAGGTCAAAAAGTTGTTGGTTTTGGAAGGGATTTTTTAGATAAAAACTTTTCCTTGGAAACTGGTTCTCATAAAGATGTTATTGGTTATGATATTGTTAGCAATGCTTTAATTGCTAACATTAAAGGCAATATTAAAAGTAAACTTAAAAACCAAGACCAGTATATAGGATTTCAAGGGAATATTAATAATCCAAGTTGTATTCTGCTTAAAAATAATAATATTCATGTTGAAATATTAATTAATAGAAATGGTAATATTGGTAGTAATGACGATGCAGGTGTAGATGACATCATTTTAGAATCTGCTTTGACTACGATCCAAGATTGTGAAGACTCTGTTGCTACAGTAGACGCAGAAGATAAAGTATTAGCCTACAGGAATTGGCTTGGTCTAATGAAAGGTGATCTTCAGGACACTTTTGAAAAAAATGGTAAAATGCTTACCAGAAAGCTTAACCCAGACAAAATCTATACAACTCCAAATGGCGAGTACGTTTTACCTGGTCGTTCTGTTATGTTAGTTAGGAATGTTGGTCATTTGATGACAAACCCTGCCATTTTATTAAAAGACGGGAATGAAATTCCTGAAGGTATTATGGATGCGATGATTACGTCATTGATTGCTATTCACGATATTAAAATTAAGAAAATGAACTCTAGATCTGGATCAGTTTATATTGTAAAGCCGAAAATGCACGGGCCAGAGGAGGTAAAATTTGCATGTGATATTTTTTCTGCTGTTGAGGACGCACTTCAACTAGATAAATATACCCTCAAAATTGGTATTATGGACGAAGAGAGAAGAACTACTGTTAATTTAAAAGAATGTATTAGAGCGGCAAAAAATAGAACTGTTTTCATAAATACTGGTTTTCTAGATAGAACAGGCGATGAAATACATACAGCTATGGAAGCTGGTCCAATTATTCGAAAAGGAGATATAAAAAATGCAAAGTGGATTTCTGCATACGAGAATAACAATGTAAAAATTGGTCTTGATTGTGGTTTGTCTGGTAGAGCTCAGATTGGTAAAGGAATGTGGGCAATGCCAGACTTAATGGATGAAATGTTGAAGCAAAAAATTGGCCATCCTAAGAGTGGCGCTAACACCGCTTGGGTTCCTAGCCCAACGGCAGCAACGCTTCACGCCCTCCACTATCACGAAGTTAATGTTTTTAAAGTTCAAAAAGATAAACTAAATGATAGCAACAACTACTTAGATGACATCTTAGATATTCCTGTCTCTAAGGGTCATAATTGGTCGTCTGAAGAAATTCAACAAGAGATGGAGAATAATGCTCAGGGTATACTTGGATATGTTGTAAGGTGGGTAGACCAGGGGGTTGGTTGTTCTAAAGTACCAGATATAAATAACATAGGGTTAATGGAGGATAGGGCTACATGCCGTATTTCCAGTCAACATCTTTCTAACTGGATGAAGCATGGTATTTTTTCAAAAAATCAACTAATTAGTACTATGAAAAAGATGGCTAAGGTTGTTGATGATCAAAATAAAAATGATAAAAACTATATTGCAATGTCAAATGACTTTGAAAAATCTATAGCTTTTAACGCCTCGCTTGATTTGATTTTAGAAGGTAACATAAGTCCTTCTGGTTATACCGAACCTATACTTCATAAAAGGAGGTTAGAACTTAAATCTATGCTTGGTTAACTGCTCTAGCGGCATGTCTTAAGTTATCAATTGGAACTAATTTTCCAGATCTCTTAATATGCCAAAAAGTCCATCCATTACACGCTTGAAGTCCTTGAAGATGAGCACCGACAGAGTGTATTGAGCCTTTTTTGTCCTTGGAAATTAAACTTCCGTCAGCTCTAATTTTAGCAGTCCACCTGTTTCTAACGTCTTGAAGCAATTCTCCAGGATAAATCAGACCCTGTTCTAATAAATGACCGAAAGGAATTCTTGGTTCTGCAACTTTTCTTGGTGTTTGAATCAATTCTTTAGATTCGATTTCCTCTACCGACCTTATTCTTTTCTCTGCCTCTAATGCATATTTAGCATTTTGTTCAATACCAATAAAATTTCTACCAAGTTTTTTAGCTACTGCTCCAGTTGTCCCTGTACCAAAAAAAGGATCTAGTATTAAATCCCCTACATTACTACTTGACATTATAACTCTACTTAAAAGATTTTCTGGTTTCTGAGTAGGATGAACCTTTTTTCCATTTCTATCTTTAATTCTCTCGTCTCCAGTGCAAATTGGAATTAACCAGTCTGAACGCATCTGGAGATCTCCATTTAAAGATTTCATAGCCTCATAATTAAACGTGTATTTAGAAGATTTGCTTTTAGATGCCCATATCAATGTTTCGTGAGCATTAGTAAAACGCGTGCCCCGGAAATTTGGCATTGGATTTACTTTTCGCCAAATAATATCATTTAAAAGCCAAAAGTCTAAATCTTGTAAAATATATCCTAGTCTAAAAATATTATGATATGAGCCAATTACCCATATTGCGCCATTCGGTTTCAATATACGCTTGGCTGCAATCATCCATTCTTTAGTATATAAATCATAATCTTTTATAGTATCAAACTTATCCCAACTCTCACTCACACCATTTACTTTTGTTTGATCAGGTCTAGATAGTTCCCCGCCTAATTGCAAGTTATATGGGGGATCAGCAAATATTAAATCAACACTTTCATCAGGCAAGTTATTCATTTGCTCTATACAATCACCAACTATCACACGATTTTTAAACTTATTAATTGACATTGAGGAACCAACAAACCTTTATTAAGTGTTAATATATTGTGGATAAAATAATAAATAGTTATTAAAGTCAATGACTTAGTTAAATATAATTTAGTAATACTATATGTATATGTTTTTAAAAATTTATTGACTACATATAGTAGAAATAGGTTTGAAGGATTTTCTATGAAATGCCAAAACACCATATTTTAAAAGTTCTTCTTTATGTTTAGCTGTCCCATAACCAAAATGAGTATCAAATGAGTATTTTGGATATATTCGAGAATAATGTCTCATTATACTATCTCTTGTCTCTTTAGCTATTATGCTTGCTAAAGCAATAGTCTTAGAAATACTATCTCCCTTTACTAATGGAATGACGTTCTTAAATTTAATATTTAGTTTATTATCACCTAAATGATCATCTACCTTATTAAAATCAGGTTTATATTTACCATCAACATAAATAATATATTTCTTAAAATTATTGTTAGATGAAGAATTAATACTACGAACAAGTGAAAAAATTGATCTTTTCATGGCTATGACATTAGCGAAAGTAAGCCCATAATTATCAATTTCTCTTTCAGTTGAAACTCCAGTAGAGTATTTAACCAAATTGCCAATTGAGTTAACAATTTGTTTTCTTTTCAAATGTGTTAGCTTTTTGCTATCATTAATGCCTGAATTAAGTAAATGGCGATGTTGAAAATCAATCCAACAAGATGCAGCAACTAATGGTCCTGCCCAGGATCCTCTCCCAGCTTCATCTACGCCAATCATTATCAAGTTTTTTCTAGAGGACGCACTTTCTAAATTAAAACTGGGCATCAATTTTTTGTGCGAAAGTATTTATGCTCCTGAAGCCTTGGCATTATTTCAACAAAATTACATGGTTTATGTCTAATATCTAATTGATGGACAAGAATATCATCCCAGCCATCGCGGCACGCAGATGGTGAGCCTGGCAAACAGAAAATATACGTACCATTTGCAACGCCAGCTAGCGCTCTTGATTGTAATGCTGAAGTACCTATTTTTTTATAAGACATCCAACGAAACATCTCTCCAAAACCATCTATTGATTTTTCAAATAACATCTCCATAACCTCTGGTGTTATATCTCTACCTGTAAGACCAGTTCCCCCAGTAGAAATAATAACATCTATTTTTTTGTCTTTAATTAAATTTGAAAATAAGGAAGATATTTTTTTAAATTCATCTTGAACTATTTCTCTTGCTAAAACAATATGGCCTGCCTGTTTAATTCTTTTCTCTAAAACGTCACCCGATTTATCATTTTCTAAAGTTCTTGTGTCTGAGATAGTAACAACTGCAACGTTTATAGACAAAAACTTAATATCTTCATTCATTAATTTAACTTCCTGTATTTGAATTAAAAAAAACTTTAAAGTTGATAGGCTTTCCTGAGGCTAAAACTGATAAAATGCTATTATCTTGCTTAAACCTAATTTTGTAGATCCATAAGTTTGTTAAAACTAACTTGATATAGTTTCTAGTTTCTCTGGCTGGTAAACTCTCTAACATTAACAAACTATCATTTTCTTTATATTTTTTGTTTTTTGTCCATTTTTTAAAATTACCTGGACCTGCATTGTAACTTGCTAACATCCACATTAAATCATGATTTACATTTGGGAGATCCAAAAGAAATTTCATATATTTTGAACCAATTAAAACATTTTCTGAAGGTCTATAAAGCAAGTGATTTTTACTCCTTCTTAGTCTGTACTCTCTATCTTTCATAATAAAAGCAGCAGTAGATGGTATTATTTGTAATACCCCCATTGCCTTAGAAGAACTCTTGGCTCTTGGGTTAAAACCAGATTCCTGCCTAGCTATAGCATAAATAAGAGCTTTATCTTTTTTATCTGAACTTTCCATTTTCCATGAAGGAATAGGATAGAGACCACCCAAGAAAATTTTTCCATGATCATTCCTTAAAATAGCCGCTAGTCTAAAAGTTAAGCCTGGCATATTATTTTTTGAGAAAAAAGATAATAATTGTGGATAATACTGTACATCAAATTTAACAATAATTTTTCTAAATTCTCTTGCGGCTTTATGAAATTGTTCTATTTCTAGTAATGCCAGAGCTCTCAGGCCACCCTTAAATGATTTGATTTTGTTGATTAATTTATTATCAAATTTTGGCAAAGAAAAATCAAAATCATACTTATAACCTAACGATTCCATTGCCAATGATCCATAAAAAGTTCTTTCCTTTGCAGCAGCTTTTATAAGGTAATAATTAGCTTTTTCTCCGTTTCCATTCAAATAAGCAGCCCTTGCTGACCAATACCCACCAGCTGCGACAATACCATCGGGCCCATCAATTTCAGCTAGCTTATGGAAAAAGTATTCAGATTGTGCAATATCTCTAATTCTCCATGAAGATAGGCCTCCAGCCAAAAGAGCTAATGGCTTATATTTTTCTGATAAACTTAGTGATAAACGGGCCTGTCTTATTGAATTAAAATCTTTTCCAAAAATAAAGTACGCATGTGACAACTCAGATCTAAGTTGAGAAATTTCGTTTTTTGTAAGAAATTTTTTTACTTCTTTAGAATTTAATAAATTTTCAGCGTATTTTGTATTTTTTCTATTAATGGAACGCCTGAATTTTATAGATGTTAAATATGAGAATTTTTTATACCGCTTATTATCCAGTGGGAAAGTTGGTTTCAGTAAATTTTGCTTATATGTTCCATAGCCATTCAAAAAACCTGGTGTTGGTTCTTTAAAATTTTTGGAATTTTTTGTCTTACGTTTTGCAGCAATTCTGGAGATTCTAGTCGCGTCAGGGTGATCGTTATATTGGTTTAGCCACAGTCTGAGTTCATTATAGGAACTTCTCCAACCAGTGGGATGTAAGTATCTGTCAGCATAGACGTTTCCTAATAAAATCTTATTTTTTAATTTTGAAATTAGCCTGTCAACATCTTTCCACTCCTTTGATTTTTTGTTTTTAATTTGCTTCTTTTGTATTTCAAAAATTTTTTTATAAATTTTAACATCACCTAGTGATAAAATTTTATCTTTATCTTGGGCTCTTGCTAAAGAAGAATTTGTTAATAAAAACAAACTTAAGAGTAAGGTAAAAATTAAGTAAATTCTCTTTTTAAGCATCATTCTCATAATCTGATTTCTTTAATTTGATCTCTTAATAATTTCATATCTTCCCAAGCATGTCTTTTCATGTCAGGCCTCGTCAGTAAATAAGATATACTTAGAGTTGGTAAAACTTTTGCAATAATTGTTTTGTTTTCATTTGTAGTTAAACATAATTCATCCCATTGTCCTCTAGATTTAATAATAGGTTGATTGGTTTTTAAAATAAGGCTTGTTGCTATTTCTCCAATACATAATATAATGCAGGGTTTTAAAATTTTTATAAGACTATAAATATATGGTCTACAAATTTCTATTTCCATACTAGTCGGGTATCTGTTTCCTGGAGGTCTCCATGGTATACTGGTTGCTATAAAAATATTTTCTATATTAAGTCCTATTGCGTTAAGCATTTTGTTAAAAAGAGTTCCTTTTTCTCCTGCAAAAGATTGACCCGCCTTATCTTCATCTGCATTAGGCATTCCATCTACTACTAAAATATTAGAATTAAAGTTCCCCTGAAAAGGAATAAAGTTAATGGCTGTTTTTTTTAAATTAAAACTTTCTAAGCTATTAAAACTCTCTTCTAGTTTTTTTATCTGTATATCAACAGACGAAATTTTATCTGTTTTGATAGTAGTAGTCTGAGGTATCTTAATGAATTTTTTATCAAAAACTTGTTTTTGGGGTACTGCTATAGTGCTTACTCCAATTTCACGGTAGAAGTTTATAAAATTCAAAATATCTTTTTTTTTAATTACCTCTGACATCATCAATTATTAGTTTCCTGAACATATTTAATATATATAATTATCCTAGTTCGTTTTGCTTTTTTTATAAAGTTGTTAATTATTTCTGGTATCTTTGATGATTAAGTTATTTTTGATTTTATTTATTTCTTCTACCCTATTGGGTTGCTACGCTAATAAACATAAAACACAAACTTTGCCATATTATAAAACCGAAAAAATAAGCTCGTATAGTTCAAAATATCTTATAGCTAATTATTCAATTTCTAAAGGTGATTATAAAACTGTGAATAAAATTTTAAATAATGATTTTGGTAATACTGAGTTATTAAAACTTCGTTTTTTTTCAAATTTAGTCAGTGGTCATTTTACTACAGCAAATAAAATATCAAATCTAATTACTTCTGATGAAAATAAAAATTATTTATATTTACTACCCAAATATATTTTAAATATTAAAAATAATAGAATTAGAGAAAACTCTACAATATTTCAAGATAATCAGATTTTATACGGCTTTAAAAATTTAGACTATTTAATAAATTTATGGTTTCAAGTCAAAGAAAGTAAATCTTCTTTTGACTTTAATAAAAGTCTTAAAAACATTTCTCTACACGAGTTATTAATTTTAGAAAATTTTTATGATAATACAAAGCTAAATAAAATTGCTGATTTTATCTATTATAATAATTTATTGAACCCTAATGATTATTTATTCCTAGCTGGGTTTTATTTTAGGCAAAACAATTTAGAAAAATTTAAGGATATTATTAAAACCAAGGTTAATAATCAATTTAACAAACAATTAATAACCAAAAACTTTTTACTTAAAAATGATATTTTTAGTCAAAAACCAAACCTTCCCGTAATTCTATCCTCAAAATTATATAATATTGCGATTAATGACAATAAAGCAGGGGACAAGTCTAAAAGCATACAAAAAATTTTATTAGAAACGAGTATCTTTTTATGTCCTGAAATGGATATAGCTAAATATTCTTTAGCAGAAATATATAATTCAGAAAAACTTCCTTATATAGCTTTAGAAAAATTAAATACAATTAGTGACAAATCTTATTTTTTCTTACCTAGAAATTTAAAAAAACTATCTATTAAAAAAAAAATTATCAAAAGAGATGTTTACAACAAACTATTATTTCAAAGCTTAGAAGTTTGGCCTGAAAATGAAAGTTTACTTTATGAATTAGCTGATTACTATAAAATAAAAAAAGAGTATGAAAAATCTCTCAAAACTTATGAAAAATTAATCAAGAATTTTGGTGAGAATGATCGTTTGCTCTTTTTGTATGCCTCAAACTTAGATAAACTTAATAAATGGGAAGATGCAAAAAATTTATTCTTAAAACTCCTTAAGAAAAACCCCGAGGATACTTATACTTTAAATTATATTTCATATAGACTGTCTCTAAGAGATGAAGAACTAGGGTATGCGCTTAAATTAATTAAGAAAGCGCTAACCTTAGATCCAGAGAATGGTTATTTCCTTGATACTATTGGCTGGGTAGAATTTAAAAGAAAAAATTTTAAAAATTCTGTCTTCTACCTAGAAAAAGCTACTTCTATCCTTCCAAATAGTGCTGAAGTTTTAGATCATTTGGGAGATTGTTATTTTAAGTTAGGTAGAAAAAAGGAAGCTATATATCAGTGGGAAAGAGCCTTAAAATACGAGGATGATAATATAATTATAAAAAGAATTAGTCAAAAAATTACAGAAAATGAATAAAAATTACTATATCGATGCTCCCGCAAAACTTAATCTAAATTTAACTATTAAAAATAGGAGTAATAATGATCTTCATTATTTAGAGAGTGATATTTGTTTTTTAGAATTGACTGATACGCTATTTTTTCGGTTTAGTCATAAAGATATTTTTTCTCAAGATAGTACAAATAAAAATCTTATAATTGACCCAAATGATAATCTTATATTAAGAGCGTTAGAAGAATTTCGAAATTTAACAAATTGGAAAAAATATTTTTCTATTTATTTACAAAAAAAAATTCCAATTGGCGCTGGTCTTGGGGGAGGGTCTGCTGATGCTGCAGCAACATTAATCTTATTAAGAAAATTATTTAATAGCAAAACTAAAACAAACAAAGTTTCGAAAAACACACTCTTTAAAGTTGGCAAAACACTTGGATCTGATGTGCCAGCATGTATAGAGAGCAAAGATTTAAAGTTAAAAGGATATGGAGATAAAATTTTTAGAAATAAAATCCATGATGGTTTTTATTTTTTAATAGTTAATCCCAATATTAAATTGTCTACAGGAGACGTTTTCAATTATTTCGATAAAAACCCCCCAAAAAAAATTCAGGAGTCTAACGTATTTTGGGACAATATTAACATTAATAATTCACTTCTTGAGCCCGCATTAAATTTAGCTCCCCAAATATCTGACATTTTAATTAAATTAGAAAACTCGAAAAACATAATTGCTTATGGTATGAGTGGGAGTGGTTCTTCTTGTTTTGGTATTTTTAAAAATCTTAATGATATTAAGGCATCTGTAAAAAATTTTAATACAAAATACTTTATCTGGTTTGGTAAAAAAAAGAACTATAGTCTTAATAGGATTAGTTATTCTAAAGTTCTTGAAAATAAATTTTAAATAATGTAATCCAATATGATATTGGGGCGTAGCCAAGTGGTAAGGCATCGGGTTTTGATCTCGTGTACCGTAGGTTCGAATCCTACCGCCCCAGCC
>CAKZQZ010000018.1 GCA_937142855.1 uncultured Alphaproteobacteria bacterium
GGACAATATTTAAATAAATTTGACACCTTTTTGTAAGTTATGTTTTGCGCAAAGTAATTGAATATTAGAGGTAACTTTAGATGAACCCCCTTTTGAAAATGGCAAGATATGATCAAAATGTAAATTCTCATTAGATCCACATTTTGTACATTTCCCATTATCTCTTTCATAAACTTCTCTTTGCACTTCGCCTGGAATAGATCTGTTATGTAACAAATCAACAAAATCAGCATCTTCCTTCATTTCTTCAAAAGTAGGTTCTAATAAAAACTTAAACACATTCCTTTTTCCATCATGCTTAGTATAAGCATCAACTAAATTATAAAACCCCATGTCCACCCATATACCAGGTCTAATTTTTCTATAAACTTTAATTTTAGCAGCATCTCTTTTACCTTTTTTATAGTTCTCTGCTGCTTTATAAAATTTACCATTTTCAGTTAGAGTTCCTCTAGGACTTGAAATTGGTTGGTCAACTGACTTTTTATCAGTACTTATATTTTTGGGAACGTCATGACCTTCATATTCAATCACACCATCATCAAATATTTCGTCATTATAAGGAGAGTTTTTTTCTGTTGACATAAGAACAATTGAATAAGATTTTTGAATACCAAAGTTCATACCCTTTTGAACTTGTTTTCCATCTTCATTAATAACTAGTTGGTTATAAGAGATAATTTGCATGTTTTTATACAATCAATATAGAAGTTGATCGCCTTTATTTAAATTACATCTCTCACATAATAATTGAATATTATCTGGGTTAGTTGATGAACCACCTTTTGAATAAGGCAGTATATGATCATAATGCAAAGGGTTAGTTTCATTACAGTTTGAACATTTACCTTTATCTCTTTTAAAAACTATTTCCATTACATTACCTCGAATTTTACGTTCATGAGAAAGTTCTTTCTTTTTAGATTTTTGTGGGTCAAAATCACAAGGGTCTAATAAAAATTGGTAATATTTTCTATTTTCTACTTTATCCTCTGCAATTGCACTTATTAATTCATAATATTTCATATCAACCCAAACACCTGGTTCTAATTTTCTGAAAACTCGAATAATTATTGTATCTCTTTCTTGTCTTTGGTATTGCCTAAGTGCTTGGATAAATTTTCCATTTTCGGTTAATGATCCATCATCATTTCTCAAAACCTGATCTAATTCAAACCCATTCTTTGTCGGAATGTTATGCCCAAAATATAAAATCCTTCCACTATCTAGCATTACGTCTTTATATTCTTGACTATTCCTTTTACTTATTAAGAAAACTGAATGGTTCTCTCCAATTCCAAAGTTCATCCCCTGACCACTTCTTTCTCTTAAATCAGGGTATAACTTTATAATTGCTTTCCAGTCAATTATTCCGTTTCTCATCATAATCCTCTATTAAGTTAATATGATTATAACCAAATTAATTAAATAAAGTTTAGTAGTATTTTTTCAAACATAATTTCACCTTCTTTAAGTTTAATCATACTTTAATGAAACTTAAACTCTTTATTAATGTCTATACCTCTTATCATAACAGTGATTATTTTAAGTTAGACAGATTAAAAATAATTAAGACACGTTGATAACAAGACACATCATCCACTTTAAAATTGATAAAAAATTTATTCCAATACAAAGAAGTAGCAGCATTAATAATTACTAATGTTAAACAATCTTTAAAAACTTAAAATTTGTGTAACTAGTGTAAGGATATTTCTTAACTCTCTATAGGAAAGTGAATATTAAAAAGTTAAGGAATAAGCTTACACTACTTACACTTATTAATTAGAAGGTAGTAGGTTTAGAAATCACCTGCTGCTTCAGACTTTAAAGATAAACCTAAATACAGATTACCTTTATTAGTTCTCTTCTTTGTATATCCTCTCTCTTGTAATCTAGAAGAAAAGATAGCTGTGCCCATCTGATACTGTTCTCCATTCTCTCTACTCCAGTCTTGATATTCTACATACAAGTCAGAAGCACTTACCATTGCATCAGCATCTTTATCAGTACATGCAAGTAGAAAAGCACCAAAGGTATCATTGTCAGTTATATAATTCTGAGTTTCCTCATCAATGGCATGACATGAACCTAAAGCTGGATTGCCTTGATTATTTTTAACAGCCTTATACCAACGTATAGAACCCCTGATAAGCCATGCTAATATACCTTCACTCTCTTCTCTAAGCTTTTTAGGAAGAGTGATATCTCTTTCTTGAGAGGTAAACTTTCTTTGAAAAGGAATAATCTTAATACGTCTTTCCATTCCATAAGAAGCATCCTTTGTATAAGGCATATGATTAGCTAGTAGATTAATTTTATGTGTTGGTAGGAACTCAAATGAAGAATGATGTAAGTTTGTTCCTGTAAGAGTATCTCCTCCTGTAAGCTGTTTTATTAATGCTTCACTAAGCCTTCTGCTACTATCAACTTCTGAAGCTATGACCATTCTATTGCCACGCAATTTACCAACAGCTTCTAACACTCTTGCATTTGATTTATCTCCAGCAAGGAGTGTTTCAAATTGCATAGTTCCAGCATAGTCTCCTAATATATTAATAATAGTTTCGTATAATGTAGACTTACCATTTGCTCCTGTACCATAAGCAGAAAAGAATACTTGTTCACTTACATGACCAGTTAATTGATAACCTAAAGCCATCTGTATCCATGATAAAAGCGTAGTATCTTTCATTAGAATTTCTCTAATAAAGCTATCAAAATTTGGACACCTAGCTTGAGGATTATATTCCACAGGTGCTAACTTCATAAGCTTCTGAGAAAAATGATGACCAAGCAATTCTCCACTCGGAAGATGAACAACCCCATTAATACAATTTAATAAGTCTGCATCATTATCAAATTCACTCAGTCTTGCAGTCATCTCTGGCCAAGTACTAGCCATGTTTACCATTGCTCTAAGCTTTTGTTCAGACTGAGACCTTACAGCCCAACTTGAAAGTCTTTTCATTCCTTCAGCATTTGAGCATTCTTTTGCTTCTATGAAAATTGACTTAGCTGTTTCATCAGCTAGTTTCATTACTGGAGCAATGTCTGTAGGCTTCCATCTCATCCCATCCCAAACTACCCAATGTTTAAGTTCTATTATGTATAAACAAGTATTTTTATTTCTCTCTACAAACCTGTCTCTATTGCCAGCCTCAGTGTCAGCAAACTTCATATCTAGTTGTTGGAATGGTTGCTCATTAAAATTAAATTCTAATTGTTGAAATGGTTGTTTATTAACTTTGTTTTCTTTATTCATTTATTATCCTTTTGTTAGAGAAATTTGTATGAGTTTACAAATTTGAGCTTCGTGCTCTTAAGGCTGTAACTTTAGGAAATACAGGTGACTGAATTACTGAGACAATCTTGAAAATAACTTGTGCTTCTTTTCAGCATGACAATTGAAACCTATACCATTGTCTAAGTGGAAGTGGTCATGATGAAGTCTGTTAGAGTAAGGTGTAAGAACGTTAGAAAAGTAATTACAAGCAGACTTAGCAGCTTGTCTTAACTTCTTCCCTTTTATATTAGATTGTTTCCAATCTGTTTTAATTACTGCATCATCTATTCTTGTTATGTCTATAGCAATACCAAAGCTATGTTCACTTTGTAATCCACTACCTCTTCTACTTCTACAGTTAATTGTTCCAACATGACTAATAGATTTAGCTTTGATATCTTTAAGCCACTTGCCTACGTTTAAAGCTGTTGGACAGCTTACTATAAATGGAGATGAGAGAGTTGTATTAGCATATCTAGTTACCCTTACTGCATTGAGTATAGGGCAAGAGGCAGTACCAGTATCACCTAGAGGTTTATAAGATGCTTGTATTTGTTTAAGGTCTTTTAAACATTCTCCTCCTCCACCAGTAAGAAGCATGGGTCTATACTTATTATAGGTAGAGATAATCAGAGCTTTATTATGTTTAGCAAGGATGAATATTGTTAGAAGGATGACAGGTATAGATATTAAAAAGAGTTTAAGTTTCATAACTTCAGTATTGGTTATTTTGTAATGTACCTATCTATCTGTTGACTAGTTAGTTAGATGAACAAGCTAATTTAATTTTTTGCATGTGGTTTTTTATCATAGAGGAATTTACCCTTTGGTCGAAGCTACCTGCAGAATATGGCTTTACCAGCTGTCTAAATCGTTTCC
>CAKZQZ010000019.1 GCA_937142855.1 uncultured Alphaproteobacteria bacterium
ACCAACCCATCCTTGAACCCTGGTCCGTGTTCCATGGACTACGGTCAATGGGCAGACCACCCCCTGACCATTGACCAATGTTGATTAGGAAAAGGGTTCAGTAACCCCCTACTTTACAAATATTTTGTGGGATAAATAGTGGGATAAGACTATTAGCATCTTATTTTATTATTTAAAATCAATAGCTTATAAATTTCTTTGGCTGACACCCCAATGATTTTGAATGGGTTAAGTTTTTATTTATATTTTATTTTTATTAGATTTATTATCATAAATGTTTTGATAATTTTCTGATAATTCATTCATTCTTTCAAAGAAGTCAATTTCTGCAAACGGCTCACATTTTCTAGTATTATATACTTTGTTTTTTAATATATTCATTTTGCTTAGAATTAATGTCTTTCTATCTAATGAATAAGCGTAAAGATTTAAACTATCCTTGTAAGTCCACCTGATTTCATTTTCATTAGAAGAGAATTTTTTTTTCTTTCTGAGAGTTGTTTTAATATTCTCACTTACTTTTATATTGTCGCCAACTTTGGTTATATAATAAATAGCTACTTTGTTTGTTTTAAAGTGAAAGCCAATTTCAGAAGGTTTGTTATTTGGCATATAAGAAGAAGGATCTAAATGATCTTGCTTACACTCTATGCACTCACAAACAATGCCTTTACCATTGACACTTGCAAAGGAAGGTAAGGTATAAAATATCGATAATATTGTTATAAGTAGCTTCATAATTAATCTTTAAGATGTATTTATTATTTACATAAACATTCAACAAATCAATTTAAACCAATAGAAATAAAATTTCTTGAATAAATATATAATATTAGGTGATATTCCATAATTTTTGATTTAACTCAAACCCTTCTTTTGCAAGATTTAATACGTCTCTTGTCTGAAGATCTTTATTGAAACATTCAAGGGAAAAATATTCATTAAAACCAGTTGATTTTACCACTTTAACAAATTCTTTAAGATTAAAATCTCCGTATCCTGGTAAAATTCTATGAGTTCTACTCCAACTTAGATAATCTAAGTTTAGAAATGGTGCATCAGAAATTTGAACTAAAAAAATTTTATCTTTAGGAATTTGCTTAATATGAGAAATATTATTTTTTTGAGATAAAATATGAAATGAATCAAGGACAATTCCTAGATTATCATTATCAGCATCTTGAATAAGTTTTATTGCATGATTGTAATGTTTAACGTGCCTTCCCCAAGCAAGTGGTTCATATGCAAGCTTTAATTCTAGTTTTTTAGCAATTTCTGCAAGTTCATTCAAATCTGATGTTATTTGACTTTCATCTAATGAACTTTCTTGGCTAGTATTCGAGCAAATCATGACCATTTTTGAATCAAGTTCTTTTGCAGTTTCTAAATAGGCTTTAGCTTTATCAAAATTATAATCTTTATTAGCCTTTGGCATCCCTTCAAAATCTCTAAGGGGAAAATAACTAGCTAAACTTAAGCCAAAATCTTTGATTAAAGTATTTAATTCTTTTGGACTTCCTTCAAATGCGTCTAAATCAGTATCAAACAATTCTATAGAATTAAATCCTGCATTGGCTATAGATTCTAACTTTGTTTTAAGATCTCCTCCAAGAGTGACTGTGGCAATAGTTGGTATCATAATTTAATCTTTGTTTTTTATTGAATTGATTGCATGGCACGCTGCTATATATCCAAAAGTCATTCCTGGGCCAATAGTGATCCCTGGGCCAGGATAAACACCAGCCATAATTGAGTCCATATCATTACCGCACGCATACAAACCTTTTATAGCTTCACCGTTTACATCCAAAACTTGAGCATCTGAATTAGTAATTAATCCCGAACTTGCACCTATATCACCTGGATACACATCAATAGCATAAAAAGGTGGTTTCGTTATACTCCCTAGGCAAGGGTTAGGTTTATGATTCATGTCTCCCAAATTTATTTGGTATGCATCTTCACCCTTCTTAAAATCTAAATCTTTTCCTGTTTTTGCATAATTATTAATACTAGATATCGTTTTTGATAATTCATCAAAAGGGACATTAATTAAAGTAGAAAGATCTTTGATAGTATTAGCAGTTTTAACGTATCCAATTTTAATTGCATTTTTAAGTCCAATTCCATTAGGCCGTACCATCCCAAGACCGTATTTATTTATAAAGTTTTTATCGCAAACAAAATAACAGCTTCGATTAGGATATTTTTTCAAAGCTTTCGAAAGAGCTTTTCCAAACAGATGATAAGTTGTTGCTTCATTAACAAATCTTTTGCCATTTGGGTTAACCGCAACTAAGCCTGGTTTACCTCTATCTAAAACAAAATGTGGAAATACAGCAGTTGAGTTATCATTTCGTTTTTTTAATGATATTGGTGCAAAAAAACTATTACTTTCATCGGATATTTTTAGACGTCCACCCAACTTCTCAGCTAAATTTATCCCATCACCAGTAGCACTTTCTAAAACACAAGATTCTTTAGGTATAGTTTGTGGTATTAGTTTTTTTCTTAATTTTTTATTATTTGAGAAGCCACCTGTTGCTAATATGACGCCAGCATTAACTTTAATTCTATTTATTTTGTTATTTGAAGTAATTGATACCTCAGAGACTTTATTATTTTTATAAATTAATGATTTTACATCTGCAGAACAGATTATATTCACATTATAACTCAGTAAAGATTGATATAAGCGACCTACCAATGCATTACCCATTACAAGACGAGTTCCTCTACCAAATTTAATGACATCAATAAGATAACAGCATAAAATTTTTACCGAATGTATAAATGATTTTATACTTTTAGTGAGTTTCATTAAGTGTGATATATCCACCCTATCAACCATCAAACCATTAAATAGCATGAACTCTGGAAGAGGTAATCTTATATCCTTAAAGTGCTTTCCAAGAACAGATGCATTATATGGATGAGGCTCTAGAACTCTTCCTGACAAAGTTGCCCCTTCTAGTTTAGCTAAGTAATCTGGATGATGATCATAGGCCCTTAACTTTACAAATGACTTCTTATCTAAAAACTTAACCATTTCAGGTCCTGCTTTTAAAAACTTTTCTATTCGCTCTAAGTCAAATTTGTTACCTATTGCATTTTTTAGATAAATAAGAGAATTTTGGAAATTATCCTTACCTGTTTTGTCAAGAAAAGTGTTAGGTATCCATAACGAACCTGCAGAACGTGCAGATGTTCCCCCAATCTTATCAGTTTTTTCAATTAATGTTACCTGATATCCTAGAGCAGCACCTGTTAAAGCGGCGGACAAGCCTGCCGCACCTGAACCTAGAACAATAAGATCTGTTTCTTTAGGTATTTGATCGTTTACATTATACTTCATTTTAAAATTAAACAGGTCCTACACTAATTGCTTTAGGAACTGAATTAGGAATAATATTTAATGTTTTTGCGATAGTTTGCATTGCTATTATGTAACCGTATGGACCTAATCCACAGATAACTCCTGTTGAAACACTGGACATAATTGAGTTTTGATGATTTTTGTCTCGTGCATGAATGTTAGACAAATGAACTTCAACAACAGAACCTGAAAACATCCTGATGGCGTCTAGTATAGGTACAGAGTGGAATGAAAAACCTGCAGGGTTTATGATAATGGCTTCAGAATTATGTCTACATGCCTGAATTTGATCAACCATTACCCCTTCATGATTTGTTTGAAAAAAATCTAAATTAATTTTTAAAAAATCGGCAAATTCTTGGCAACTTTCTTTGATAGCATCTAGAGTTGTAGATCCATAAATTTTGGGCTCTCTTTCACCAAGAAGGTTTAAATTAGGTCCGTTCAAGATTGTAATTTTTGACATATTAAAATACTCTAATCAGGTTAAAATGAAGTGTAATTCTTGGATCATAAGTTAAAACAGTAAAATAATATTTTAAAGTCAAATTTATTAAGATTTTTACTTATTAAATGTTTATTTGATAAAGAGGCAATTCTACTTTAGATAATTTTAACCTACACCACCTAAAGCCTTTTATATTTTCTAATTGAGATTTAAAATATCTTTTATAGAGTTTCCTGTTCAAGCGAATACAATTATAACAAAGATATAACCAATCCTTTTCAAGGAAATTTTTCTTACAATTCCAAACTACTTTATAATAATGATTACAGTCATTACAATTTGAATTCATCTTAAACATAGTTAATACTTCTACTTAAGGTTTAACAATTAAGTCTCAAAAATAACATTCCCTGAGACTGGGTCAGTTACACCAAGTTCTGGAGATAATTCTTCTAACATGTCTCTAGTTTGGTCCAGTAAGGAAATCATATCAGGCATGGCTGCCCTCATCTTATCCTCATTTTCCCATAGACCATAAGCAACATAAGTTTGATCACCAGTTTTAGCTAAAATATGCATAATCATTCCAGACCATTTGTCTGATTTTTTAAAAATAGCCTCAAATTTAGCTTCCTGACCACTTTTAACTTTAAAGCGAACAACATTCGTATACTTAGACATAACTAATTTCCTTCAATTAACATTATCAATTTAATATAGATTGATAAATGTAGCTTAAACAAGCTGATTATTAGATAAAACCAAAAATAAGCTTAACGTGCGACATTATGAGAATTGTTATATACCAATTTGTGTTAATCAGTTTATTTAATCCCTCAAACCTTCCATACATAAGATTTAACTAACTAGAATAAATAAGACAATGAACCATTTATTAATTAATTAGTGACCCAATATAATATGGTAGGTAAGAACATTATAAACAAACCAAACATTATTAATTCAAATCTACTCATATAACCTAATCTAAATATTAAAATCTATAGATATATCTAATAATTATATTGATGTATAAAAATGATTATTAATATGAATAAATTTGAAATAGCTAATATTATTTTAAGGTTTGTTAATGAAAAAAACTATACTCATAACTGGTGCTACAGATGGTATTGGATTGCTAGCTGCAAAAAAGCTTAATTTGCTAGATAACCAAATATTAATTCATGGCAGAAATAAAGAAAAACTAATATCAACATCAAAAGAGTTAAATAATGCTGCTGTATATGTTGCTGATTTAAGCAATATGGAAGCAGTTGTTAAAATGTCTGAAACTCTTTTACTAGAACATAAATCTATTGATGTAGTCATCAATAATGCAGGTATACTAAAGACAAATAATACAAAAACAATTCAAAACCGAGATATACGTTTTGATGTTAATACCTTAGCCCCTTATATTCTTACGAACAATCTTTTACCGATTATTCCAAATACAGGTCGAGTATTAAACATCTCATCAGGAGCACAATCGCCTATTGATATCACTTCAATGTCTTGTTTTACACAAATGGATGATATGACAGCTTATGCACAGAGTAAGCTGGCTATTACAATATGGACCAAAGAAATGGCTCGTAAACACCCTACTGGACCTGTTTTTGTTTCCATTAACCCAGGCTCTTTATTAGCCACCAAAATGGTTAAAGAAGGATTTGGAATAGAAGGAAAGAATATTAATATAGGAGCTGATATACTTGTTAAAGCTGCAATTGATGATGAGTTTTTAAATAATTCTGGAGGCTATTACAACAACGACATTGGATCATTCTCTTCTCCTCATCAGTTGGCTAATGATAAATCGTACTGTGAAAAACTAATGGCCGAAATTTACTTAATTACCAAAGAGCACATCAAATAATAAAAGTGTAAAGACAACAGAAAATAGGAGTTATAACTATTAAATTAAAAATATGTATATTAAAATCAGTTATTTGTACGTATAAGGTAAAGTGTTTTATAAATAAATTATAGTTTAAAAATACTTTGCATAACTGGTTTTAACTTTTCCATAATTTCTTTAATTTCAACCTCTTTCTTCAGACATTCTTCAAGATGTTCTGACATATATGCTTCACCAAAACTTTTAAGACCATTTATACTTGCTTTAAGTTGATTAAAAGTCTGGACACAATCCTGATCAAGAGGATCTTTAACAGGTAGTAAGATTTTCCCTACTAGGTATTCTAATACTTGTTGGTCTCTTGTAAGTACTAACGACGGTATTAAAGTTGGTGCCAGCTATAAAGGCGGTGCTGAGAAAATCGATGTTACAAGTAAGTTTGTTTCTAAAACAGGTGAAAGTGCTGAACTTAGAAAAGCAACTTATGAAGAATCTATCGGTTGGTATGAAGGTATCACATCCGATATGTTCTCTTAAAAATGTAAATGGCAGTTCAACTGCCATTTATTAATATATTTTATAGTGAAAATTATAATTTATTTTCCTCCCCTAAAATATATGAAAAGCCTGTTCTATAAGTAGAACAGGTTTTTTTTGTATTAAATATAGGCTATAAAAATTTATGTGGAAATCTGTAATCGGCTCATCATCAATAATGTCTTTTGCATTATTAGGGGATTCTCTTATTTACGCGATATTACCTGTTTACGCAGAAACATTTGGTTTAACGTTTGTTATGGTGGGTATTTTATTATCAATCAACAGATTTGTTCGAGTATTAACTTATGGAATTATAAATAATCTCATTAATAAGTTTGGTAAAAAAAATATGTGTATCTTAGCAGCTGTTTTAGCAACGCTAAGTACTGCCACTTACGGTCTTTCTCTTGGTTTTATACCATTATTTATTGCCAGAATTGTTTGGGGAATAGCTTATTCTATCCTTGTTTTGTCTACCTTATTTTATGCTGTTGAATATAAACAAAAAGCAGGTACAAGAGTTGGTATTAGCCAAAGTATACAAAGGATTGGTTCTATATTGTCTTTACTGGTTGGCACTTGGTACGTGACATATGTAGGGCCAGAGATGATATTTATTATAATGGCTATACCAACGTCATTAGGGATATTTATAGCTTTTTTCTTGCCAAAAGAAAAAATAAAAGAAAATAAAGATAATTCATACAAATTTCAGTTTAAAAAACCTAATTCTTTTGAATGTTTATATTTTCTTCAAGGTTATGGTGTTGATGGTCTATTTGCAATCACAGTTACTCTTATGTTAGTAGAACAAACCCAATTAAATTTAGCTGTTTTAGGTGGTGGAGCATTATTAGCTCTGCGACATTTTGGTGAAGCTATCGCCTCCCCTATTTTTGGAACAATTGCAGATTATATAGGAGCAAGAAAAGTATTCATTATTTCATGTATATTAGTTGTTGTTGGTTTTTTATTAATATCAATTGAAATGATTGTTACGGGAGCAATCATACTCTTAATCTTTCGAGGTGCAATGGCATCTTTAGGTCCTGCACTCATTGCACAAAGTATTAACAATGATAATAAGGTTAAAAATGATCTTAGTAGAATGCAAACCTTTAGAGATTTAGGTGCTGCAATTGGACCAATAGTTACAGGAGCAACACTTTCCTACTTTTCCCCAGAAATACAACATTTAATTTTAGGAACTATTTTTACAGTTTTTTTTATATTTTTTTTAAATTCTAATACCTTCAAGGAAAGTATATATAGTATAAAATAGATTAATTATTATACGATTCAATTTTAGAAATATATTAATGAAGGTTTTTCATAAATTAGATGATTTTTTAGACTTTGCTTGGGTACAGATATCTCGTGGAAAAGCAGATAAAAAATCACCTGCGCGGCACCCTACTTTTATTACATCAAATACAGATGGTTTTCCAAATGCTCGTACCTTAGTAATGAGACAATGTGATAGAGAAAACAACCAAATAGAGTTTCACACTGACACAGATAGTTGTAAAATGCTATCGCTTAAAGAAAATCCTCACGCTGGAATTCATATTTGGCTGCCAAAAGTCAATTTACAAATTCAGATGGATGTAGATGTTGAAATCAAGACTGGAGAAATTACTATTCCATACTGGAACAATGTTCCAACTAACTCGAGGACTGCTTATGGAAGTATCCCTAGCCCAGGCACTGTTATCAAAAATCCTTTTGACTATGAATATGCCCCTGATCAAAAACGTTTTGCTGTTTTGATATGTCATATACAGACAATTCAACTACTACTTTTAGGAGACAAACATATTCGTGCTAAATTTAAAAAGGAAACAAACTGGCAAGGAGAATGGCTATCTCCCTAAAATAGAATTAATTTTATGAAATAAATTCAATAATTTAATAATATTACTTAAAGTATAATATAATTTTATGTCTGACAAAATTAAATTTGCCAGACATATGTTTTTTTTATTTATAGTGATGGTAAAGATGGGAGATCTTGACCTAACCATTTAAGTGAAATTTTGTTAAGATCGCCGCCTAGTTTCTTATGCAGAATAAATACATTTACCCATCTTAATAAATCTTCATTTCCTTTTTTAATCCCAATAAAGCAAGGGCTGTCTTTAATAATAAACTTTCTTTCTAAATCAAAATCAGGGCTAGCCTCTGTTACAGATGCTGCAACTGTATTTCCAGCGACAAGCACTTGTACTTGTTTGGATTTAATAGCACTTAATGTTGCTGCATTATCACCAAACCTTGTGATTTTCGCACCCTTGGGAGCCATTTTAGTTAGTTCTAAGTCTTCTAATGTTCCTCCAGTTACACCAATTGTAAGACCAGCTAGATCAGCGTATGAAGATATTTTAACTGAGGATGGAGCAAACACACCTGAATAAAATGGAGCATATGCGCTAGAAAAGTTTATTGATTTAGCCCTTGAAGGATTAGCCCCCATTGTTGAAATAACTAAATCAACTTTATCTGTTTCAAGAAAAGGAATTCTTTGTTTTGAAACTACTGGTACTATTTTTAACTTAACTCCTAAATCCTTAGCTATAAGTTTTGCTACATCAACATCATAACCTTCATGTTCTCCAGTTTTTCCAACTGATCCAAAAGGCGCAAAAGACTCAGGAACAGCTATTTTTACTTCACCTTTTTTAAGAATTTCATTTAGATCAGCTGCACTAGCTGAAAAATTCATAAAAAATAAGCTTAATATGAAGCCATATATCATTTTTTTTGAAAACATTTTTTTTCCTTTCAATGTATTAATTTTCAATGGAGTATTTTTTTTCTAACTGTTTTGCGTAAATAGCTAGGGGGTAACAGAGGCAGAAATACAAAACTGCCATAATAGGAAAGATTATAAATGGTTCAGATCCTATAACAGGGGAATTTGCCCACCTTTTTCCTAATAACATCAAATCTTGAAAACCAATTATATAAGCCAGTGAAGTACCTTTAATAATTTGAATAAGAAAACTAAGGGTAGGTGCAATGCTATATCTATAAACTTGAGGTATTATAATTAGTCTTAAAGTTTGTAAAAAATTTAGATTTAGAGCAGCTGCGCCTTCCCATTGACCCTTTGGAATTGCTAAAATAGCCCCTCTCCATACTTCCGCTAAATAAGCTGAAGTAAAAACTATTAAGGATATACTAGCAGCATACCAAGGATAAAAATCCTGACCTACAAAACGTGGAATTCCTAATCCAATTAAAAAAAGTAACATCAATAAAGGCAAAGATTGGAATAACCAAATATATGAAAAACTTAAAAAGTTTAAAATTTTTGATGGATAAATTCTTAGAAAGGTTATTAACAAAGCAAGAATTCCACCTCCAATAAAAGCAATTAGAGATAGATAAATTGTGAACCTAGTGGCCGATACTAATTGGGCTATAATTATCCCTAACGGCTTATCAAAGATGTTTATCAGTAACTCTTGCATTTACATCCTCTTTTTCAGTGTTTTGTTGAAAACAAACTCTAAAGAAGCTTTGAATGTTAAAGAAAGAGCAACATATAAAATTGATAAAACAATAAATATTTCAAAAGTTCTAAACGTCCTACTGTCAATATATAATCCGGCATGTGTAAGATCATTTACCCCAATCTCAGAAATAATTCCTGTTGTTAAAAAAATGAAAATAAACTGACTTGATAATGAGGGGAACATTTTGATTAATGTGTGAGGAAGAACAATTTTTCTAAAAATTGTTAATTTATCTAGATTTAGGGAGTATGCAGCTTCGAGTTGACTATTGGGGGTAGAATTAAACCCTGATCTTAATATTTCTCCAAAATAACCAGTGAAATTGATTGTTAATGCTAATAGTGCATGTGCC
This sequence comes from uncultured Alphaproteobacteria bacterium, assembly GCA_937142855.1. Lineage (GTDB taxonomy): Bacteria > Pseudomonadota > Alphaproteobacteria > Puniceispirillales > Marisalimonadaceae > Marisalimonas. Next base: position 10,099 of record CAKZQZ010000019.1, read on the forward strand.
CAAAACGGCCATACGTACTGAAATATTAAGGGTAAACCAAAAGTAACAAAGAACAATTGAACTATAAGTGGCGTATTACGAATAAAATCAATCCAACAGATAGATATATAGTTTAATGGTTTTATTTTCCAATAAATGGATGCAGCTAAGATAAAAGCAATTACAAACCCTATAATACCAGATGTTATTGTTAAGCTAGAGCTTATTAAAATCCCATCGATTAAAAGATTAATATATTCTGACGATCTATAAATTTCAAAAAAACGAAAATCAAACATTTAAAATAATTATTACTCGTGCGTAATAAATGGAAAATTTGTTGAAGAATTTGAATTTAATTCGTAAAAAATGATTATTAAATAATCAAAAATTGAAAATATTTATAAACCTGATTAAATTTTAAACAAACAAATTCATTAATGCTAGCCCATGCTTCATGGACAATGTAAAAT
>CAKZQZ010000020.1 GCA_937142855.1 uncultured Alphaproteobacteria bacterium
AGATCTACTGGTATAGAAATACACTCTCCAAATTTTGAAAGTTCAGCTGCTTTAAGATTGCATTGCTCTGATTTTCTTGAAGTTATATAAGTTTTAACACCATTTTTTACAAATCCTTCAGCAATCATTGCTCCGATACCTCTAGACCCTCCGGTAACAAGAGCTACCTTACCTTCAACGTTAAATAAATCCTTCATGTTATTCCTTCAAGTCACTTAAAATTGCTTATAAAATCTTCTAGTTATTCTTTAATTTAACATTATAAAAAGTTTTAAAATTATCAAAACATTATTATACTTAAATTTTTTTGTAAACTTATCGAAAATTATTATGAACATTAATGATCAAGAACTAATAGACGTCAGAAAAGACGAAGAGTTAAACTTAAAAGATCTTAGTTCATACCTAAAAAATAATTTAAAATTTGAATTTAAAAATTTAAGTACTCTGCAATTTTCGGGAGGGCATGCCAATCTAACTTATTTGCTTCAGCTAGATGATAAGGAATATGTTCTAAGAAGGCCTCCACTTGGTCCAATTGCTCCATCTTCACACGATATGTTTAGGGAGCATAGAGTTCAATCAAATTTAAACTCAGTTTATCCACTTGCTCCTAAAAGTTTACACTTTTGTGATGACGAAAGTATCATAGGATCAAGATTCCATATTATTGAAAGAAGAAGAGGATTTGTAATAAGAAAAGAGTTTGAGCCTTACATTTCTCCATCCAAAGATAATTTGAGGAAGCTTAGCTTTAAAATTATTGATGTTCTTTCTGATTTACACAAAATAAACCCTAATGAAGTTGGTTTAGGTGATTTGGGTAAGCCAGATGGCTTTGTTTTAAGGCAACTGAATGGTTGGGAAGAGAGGTGGAAAAAATCAACAGAAGACAAAGATTTAAAATTAAAATTTGATAAACTAATAACTTTTTTAAGATCAACGCTTCCCAAAGCTCAAGCTATAACAATCTTACATAATGATTTTAAGTTAGATAATATAATGTGGAGTAATTCAGATTCCTTTGATCCAGTTGCTGTATTTGATTGGGATATGTGTACTAGAGGAGACCCCTTAATGGATTTAGGGCACATGTTAAATTATTGGATAGATGAAACTGATGATGAAGATTGTAAATTAATAACATCAATGCCAGTAACAACAATTTCTTATCCCACAAGAGAAGAAATCATCGGTTATTATGCTATAAAAACTGGCTTTAATGTTAATAATATTAACTGGTATTATGCCTTCGGAGCATTTAAGCTAGCAGTCATATTACAACAAATTTTTTATAGATACCAAAAGGGGCAAACACAAGATAAACGATTTTCAAATTTTGGAAAAAGAGTAAATGCTCTAATAAATAGAGCAAATAATATATTTTAATTAAATCTAGAGGATAAAATGAACTTCGAAAATTCACAGAAAGTAAAAGATTTGCAAGAAAAAATCACTGATTTTATGAATGCATACGTCTACGAGGCAGAAGATATCTATAAAAAGCAAGTTGAAGAAGGTGGTAGGTGGTGTATTCCTCAAATAATGGAAGATTTAAAGTCTAAAGCTAGATCAGAGGGTTTATGGAATTTATTTTTGCCAGACAGTGACTTAGGAGCTGGATTAACGAACACAGAATATGCTCCTTTATGCGAGATTATGGGACGTTCTCCAATAGGTGCTGAAGTTTTTAACTGTTCTGCTCCAGATACTGGTAATATGGAGGTTTTAGTAAGATATGGTACTGATGATCATAAAAAGGAATGGTTAAGCCCTTTGCTTAATGGGGAGATACGTTCTGCATTCGCAATGACTGAACCAGATGTAGCTTCATCTGATGCTTCAAATATTCAAGCAAGTATTGTCAGAGATGGTAATAATTACGTTATAAATGCAAAAAAATGGTGGACATCAGGGGCAATGGACCCTAGATGCAAAATAATGATTTTTATGGGTAAAACAGATCCAAATGCTGACAAGTATAAGCAACAGTCTATGATATTGGTTCCCTTTAATACTCCAGGTGTTAAGGTGCTAAGGCATTTGCCTGTTTTTGGTTATGATCATGCCCCGCACGGTCATGCAGAGGTTGAGTTTAAGGATGTTAAAGTCCCTGTGTCTAATATTTTGTTGGGAGAGGGAAGAGGGTTTGAGATTGCTCAAGGAAGGTTAGGGCCAGGAAGGATTCATCATTGTATGAGACTAATTGGTCAGGCTGAAAGAGCGTTAGAGTTAATGATTTCACGGGCTAAGTCAAGAGTTGCATTCGGTAAACCTATTGCTCAACAAGGTGTTGTAATGAATGCAATAGCTGACAGTCGAGCTGAAATAGAGCAAGCACGATTGTTAGTTCTTAAAACTGCTCATATGATGGATACAGTAGGGAATAAAATCGCAAGAAAAGAAATATCTATGATTAAGGTTGTGGCGCCTAATATGGCTACTAGAGTAATTGATAGAGCTATACAGGTTCATGGTGGTGGTGGAGTGACATCTGATTTTCCTCTGTCGTATGCATATGGATACGCTAGAGCACTTAGATTAGCTGATGGCCCTGATGAAGTTCATAATATGAGTGTAGCAAAGTTAGAAATGAGAGATAGAAATTAGGAAATGTCCTAATATTTTTAAGATTATGAATTTTGAGAATTTAGAGACTTATAAGGGTCTTATAAAATTAAATAACATTAGTGAATTAGGTTTTTTAAAAAAATCTTGCGTAGTCAAATTTTTTGAAGACGCTACTTATTTCACGAAAACTATTTTAAAAAACACAACTATTGATAGTGAAGTTTATTTAGAAACTGAGTTTTTTGATATATCAGTTTATGAATATATGACGGTATATGTGATAACCAATATATCTCTATTATCTAATAATAAAATTGAGCTTACTCATAAATTATTTTTATTGAATCAAAATCATAATAATGATGATGAAATTTTATCTGATACAAGATTAATTTTAAATTGTAACAATATAGATAAGTTACCTAAAGATAATACTAAAAATCTATCTGGAATTTACTCTGCATTTAAGGATTTAGTTAGACTAGAAGATTGTGATCAAATGTCTCATATGAATGTCCAATTTTATTTTGGAAAGCACTCAGAGGCAATTAAATGTCTTTTTAATAAAATTAATAGTTATTCGTCAGATAAGATCAATTATAAAATTTTAAACGAAAGATGTATCTTTAGTCGTGAAGTTCACTTGAATTCTGTACTAGAGATAATTTTTAAAGTTAAATCTATTAAAAATGATAAACTTGTGTTGTTAAGTAAAGTTTATAGCATTGATCATGAAAATGTTGCGGCATCTTTTGAGACAACTATTTCTCTAAGCCTTCATGAACAAATTGAAAAAATAGTTTTTAACCTATTCACATTAGGCGGTACTACATTTCTAAATGAATTAGATTTTTCAGATCTAAGGCCGTTAACTGATAATAGACCACCAAAACTTTATTCTAGAGATGCTTTTGTAAGTTGTAAAAAAGCTGTAAATACTTGGGATTTAAATCATGACCTGATGGGTTCAAGTCAATTTAAAATAGGTTGTGTTTCTGATGCAGCCACTCATTTATTTACATATTGTGGTGCAGATTTTAATTGGCGAAATGAGTATGATATTGGATCTGCTGCATTAGATTATTCTGTA
>CAKZQZ010000021.1 GCA_937142855.1 uncultured Alphaproteobacteria bacterium
TCAGTTGGCGCTGATAAAGTTATCAATACTGCTCAAAATAAAAATCTAATTGAAGAACTACAAAGTGGAAAAGGTTATTTTGACGTTGCAATTGAATGCTCTGGCTCTCCTTCGGGAATAAATGATGCGATTAAATGCTTAAAACCAAGAGGAGAACTTATTCAACTTGGCTTAGGTGGTGATATACTAATGCCTTTAGTTGCCATAACCACAAAAGAATTAACATTGAAAGGTTCTTTTAGGTTTCATTCTGAATTTGAACTAGCAGTTGAAATGATGAAAAAAAAATTAATTAATGTTAACCCTCTCATAACTCATAACATCCCATTCCAAAATGCTGAAGAAGGTTTTAAGATTGCTATCGATAAATATCAAAACAGTATGAAGGTTCAGCTAGATTTTAAGGATAATTAAGTAAAAAAAGTAAATATTGAAGTTCTTATTCCTAAAAAGAAAAAAAATAGAGTAATGATAATTGCAATTCCTAACAACCCCATACCTATCTCTTTCATCATATTATAGCTCTAACTATTAAAATATATTTTACCTAAATTTTTGATGTTGTATCCACGTAACTTGGATGCCATATCAGAAAATTCCTGCGTCTTACAAAAATTTATTAATTTCTGAAAAGGTTTTTCAAACCAGGATTTCCTATTGATTACCAAGTCAAATCGTTCAGTTACAATTGGAATAAATTGAAGACTATACTTTTCTGCTTCTGATGCCAAACCAAGGGTTAAGTCTGCTTGCCCAGTTAAAATAAGCATAACAGCATCATTTTCCGTAAAAGCAATCTCAGTACTAGTAAAGTCAGAGAAATCTAAATTTTTATTTTTTAAAAAAAATTTAAGATAATTTTCTGATCCCGAACCATTTTGTCGAGTAACCATCCTCTTACCCAAAAAATCATTTATGCAAGATTTTTTGGATCGACCATCATCTTTAAAAATCAACCCTCTATCTCTTTTAGCCCATTCCATTAGCACGAAGTGATTTTTATCTAAGCTTTTCTTTACAATAGAAACATTCCATTCATTAAAATGATTATCATAAATATGAAGTCCAGATGCCATGCCTTGATTTGCTCTAAACCTATTCAAACCGTCCATACTTCCATCAAAAGACATTGCAATTCCTGATTTTGATTGTTTTACTGCCCATTCAAGAAGGGGATCATGGCTACCAAGTAAAACATCTGGGAGGTTTTGTTTAAAAATTACTTGCTCTTTTTCTCCTGAAATCCAATTAGTAATATCTTTTTTTGAGAATAATAATTTACCCATGACCTTGGAATATGGCACTTGATTTTTAGAGACTAAATCATAAACTTTTCGAGGCTTCACTCTTAAAAAAAGAGCTAATTCGTCAGTAGTAAGATAATCAGACAATAGTTATTACCATAAAAAATATTTAGTTTATTTTAACATTATATCCTATAATTAGTTAATGAAAAATCGATCATCAAATATAAAACGTTCATCTTTACCCCCAAATTTAGTTAATGAAAATGAAAATGGAGTAAGAATTAAAGTATATGTTCAAGGTCATATGATAGGAGCAGGAAAGATGGAGCTTTTTCATTTGGTTGCTCAAAAAGGATCAATTCGATCTGCTGCAAACTCAATGGGAATGAGCACAAAAAGAGCTACCTTATTATTAAAAACTATCGAAGAAGCATTCCCCACTCCTATATTAGAAAAAAAAGGGGGAAACCAGGGGACTATTATTACTAATTTTGGACAAGAGCTTTTAGAAAAATATTTAAAATTAAATGAACATCTTTCTAATGAGTCAAAAGATTTTATTAATTGGGCAGCCTCAAAGCAAATTTTGAACAAAGGTTAGAAGATGAGTAAAAATAAAGAGTTTCATATTTCACCTGATTTAGATAACGATAACCTAACAGAAACAATAGAATGCTTAAACGAGTCTGGTGAAAAAATACAATTACCAGTTGTTAAAGAAATCCCTCTGACAATTTATCTTAATAAACAAGAAATCGTCACAGCTATGACTTTGGGCGACATGCCAGATCTTTTGGCAGTCGGGTACCTCCTCAATCAAAACATGCTCAAAAGGGATGATATAATATCAGAAATTGACTATGACAAAGAATTACAAATTGTAGTTGTTAGAACTAATAGAAAAACTAACTATGAAAAAAAGATGGAAAAGAAAATCCGTACTAGTGGTTGTGCTGTAGGTACAGTTTATGGCGATATAATGGATGATTTTTCTTCTATTAATCTTGATAAAAAAGCAAAAATCAAAACCTCCTGGATTTATACTATATCTAAAAAGGTTAATACAAGACCCAGCTTATATCTTAAAGCTGGTGCTTTGCATGGTTGTGTATTATGCAAAAATGACTCCCCACTTATTTATGTTGAGGATGTAGGAAGACATAATGCAGTTGATAAGATTGCTGGATGGATGTTTTTAAACAAAGAGAAAGCAAGTGATAAAATCTTTTATACTACTGGAAGGTTAACCTCTGAAATGGTTATTAAAACTGTACAAATGGGAATACCAATTTTAATTTCCAGGTCTGGTTTTACGGAATCAGGTGTAAAGCTTGCAAAAGAGGCAGGTCTTACACTAATTGGTAGAGCCAAGGGTAAAAGAATGATTATTGCAAATGGAATTGAAAGAGTTGTGTTTGATACAGACATCAAAGATGTAAATAATAAGGATGTGATGTCTGCCCAAAGATCTCTAATTAATTAAAGGTTATATAATTTGGAAAAATCAAAAGAAATAATCCCATGCGTTATTTTGGCTGGAGGAAAAGGCAGAAGAATGGGAGGTAAAGAAAAGGCTTTAATAGAACTATTAGACCGACCACTATTATCCTATATTTTAGAAAAAGTTTCAGGCAAAGTTGCCCCAATAGCTCTCAACATTAATAGTAATATTGAGAAATTTGAAAAATTTGGTTACGACATAATTCAAGATCCAATAAAAGGACATTTAGGACCTCTCTCGGGAATTTTAGCGTCTTTATGCTGGGCAAAAGAAATTAAAAAAGATTGGGTAATGACACTACCATGCGACACCCCTTTTCTTCCTAAGAACTTAGTTAAATCTCTAGTCAAAGCTAAAGATGAAAACCCAGATGCTGAACTAATTATAGCTAAATCAAGAGGATTTAATCATCCAGTAATTGCCCTTTGGAAAGCTGATCTCAATAATAAGTTATTAACAGCATTAAAAGAAGGCATCCGTAAAATAGATATTTTTACTGCACAATTGAATAAAGCTTATGTAGATTTTGATAGTCTAGATGATTCAGATTTTGATCCCTTTACAAATTTAAATTCTCCTCATGACCTCATTATAGCTCAACAAATTCTAGGCAAATTACCCCCTTTATTTGGTTTAGCAGGATGGTCAGGGTCAGGTAAAACAACCTTGTTGACTAAACTAATACAGAATTTTACAAAAATTGGAATTAATGTTGGAACCTTAAAACATGCTCACCATAAATTTGATATAGATAAGCCAGGAAAAGATTCTTATAATTTAAGAAAGTCTGGTGCAAGACCAATGATTATTTCTTCAAAAGAACGGTTCGCCCTTATACAAGAAAACGACGAACATGAAGAAAGAAGTTTGTTTGAGATGTTAGAAATGTTTTCAAAAAAACCCCTAAGAAAATGTGATATAATAATTGTTGAAGGTTATAAAAATGAAAATATTCCAAAACTTGAAATTCATAGATCAGAAATACGCAAACCGTTACTTTTTGAGGATGATAAAAATATTTTTGCCATTGCGTCTGACAAACTCATAGAAACAAGACTACCCTTGTTTGATTTAAATAACATCAATTCTATAACAGATTATTTAATTCAAAAATTCAAAATCTCTTAAAATATCTTTGGAGACAATAATGGAAGAAAATAGAAATAATATTAAGCCTAAATTTTTAAATCTTTGGCCAACTCAATTTATGGAAATGTCACTCCCTGGTCATGAAACGGCCAACCCTGTCATCGCAGATATTGTTTTATCTAATAATGCAGATGAAGATAACATGACAGAAAATTATGTATCTCAAAATATTTTGAATATGGATCACCCAGCTATGTATTGGTTAAAACAATGCCTTGATCGCGCAATATATGATTACGCTATACAGTCTGGAATCAATTATGAATTAAAATGGTCTGTCCAAGGATGGGGAAATGTCAATATGAAGGGAGACTATCATAACCTTCACAATCATCCTCATTCATGGTTATCTGGAACATACTATATTAATGTCCCAGATCAATCTGATGCTGAAATTTTTCGATCAGATTTAAATCCAGCATCTATAAGTTTTTTTGACCCTAGACCACAAGCTAACATGAATTCTATAAAAGGAGATAAACAGGTAGACCCAGAACATAGAGTTTTACCTAAATCTGGAGACTTATTATTGTGGCCTGCATTTATACACCATTTAGTCCACCCCAATATGTCTAACTTTCCTAGAATATCTATTTCGTTTAATGTAATTGTTAAATGGGATAACTCTTTAATTCCAGAATAATAAAGTTTACAAGCCCCTGTAATCAAAAGGATAGAATTTTAAAAAATCTCCTTTTGAGACAGTTTCAGCTTCTAAGGGAATTTCAACTATACCATCTGCACCAGTAAGAGACGAAATAACACCAGCTCCTTTTCTACCATGAAGATAGATAAAAGATCTCTGGTCTTTGTTAATAATTTTTGCTCTTAAGAATTCTGCTCTTCCATTTCGTTTCTGATGATCAAATCCAGATGGCAGTTTAAAACTAAGTGGGTCCCAATCAGTGCCTCCTGCAAGCTTCATAAGAATAGGATTGATAAGTAATTTTGTACACACAAACGCTGCCACTGGATTTCCAGGCAAGCAAAAGATAATTTTTTTACCCAACATACCAATTGCCATTGGTTTCCCTGGCTTCATTGCTAGTTGCCATACCAAACATTTAGCGCCAATATCCTTAAGTGCATTTTGAGTATGATCTTCTATTCCATCTGAAGCGCCACCTGAAGAGATAACAACATCACTTTTTATCAAAGCTTCTGCATATTTTTCAGCTAATTGTGTCCTATTATCTTTAACAATCCCCAAGTCCAAAACTTTTAAATAATGAAGACTAAGCAAAGACGTTAGCATTGGTTTATTTGAATCAAAAATCTGACCTTTTAGTTTATTTTTTGATAATGGATCTATTAATTCATCACCCGTAGAAATTACAGATACAGAAAGTTTTTTATAGACTTCAATATTGCTATTTCCTGAAGCAGCTAATTGCCCTATATCAGCTGCATTCAATAATTTTCCTTTTTCTACAACAATTTCACCTTTTCTTAAATTTTCGCCAACAGGTCTCATGTTTTGATTCTTTTTTATAATATCTCTAATTATAACCTCATCACCTACTCTATTACACTTCTCATGCATAATAATAGTATCAATTCCTCTTGGCATAACTGCTCCGGTGTAGATTTCTATAGTCTCCCCCAAACCTACTTCCTTATCAAAAGGATGCCCTGCTTTTGCTACACCTATGACTTTAAATTTTGTTTTTGGGTTATCAAAATAAGTTTTTGACGATATCCCATAGCCATCAACAGCTGAATTATTAGTTGATGGCAAATTAAGTTCACTTTGTATTAAATTACAACTAATTCTCATTAAAGATTTTTGAAGAGTTACTTTTGTTTTACCTTTTAAGATATTTATAGAATCCAAAAGTTTTTTTCTGGCAATCTCTATAGTTGTTAGTTCATCAGACATTAGGAGCTAATTTAATTTATTATGATTTAAGTATAAAAATTCTTGGATTAATTCTTTATCGATAGCAAAATTTACCCCTGCATCAATATCTGCTTCCTTTGTATAAATAGCATCTACCATTCCTTCTAATTCCCCATTCATATTTATTAATGGCGCTCCAGAAGACCCAGGGTTAACAGCTGCATCAGTTTGAATAAAATTTTCTATTTCATTAAAACCAATATCTTTTCTATTTACCCCTGACACTATTCCACATGATAAACTTTGACCTAAACCAAAGCTATTTCCAATTACACAAACTTCATAACCATTCTGAATTTTTATTTTAGATATTTTAATTGGAATGCCTTTTTGAGTAGACTTTAATATGGCAATATCAGTTTTATAATCGATAAGAATAATTTCTACTTTTTCAGACTTTCCGTTGAAATTTACTATTTCGACTATCTTAGAATCTCTGATCACATGAGCAGCAGTCATGATATGGTTTGTATGAGATGCATCATTCCCATTAGGAGAAATATAAAACCCCGTACCTGCAGGTGCAGTTCCTTTAGGAGCGCCAAAGCCTGGTTTACTGTAACCGGGCCATGTAGGTAAAACAATTACTGTTGATTTATACGCATTTTTCCAAGCGTTTGTAGCTTCATGTGCTGTCGCACTAATTGAAAATATATTAAAAAATAATAAGTATACTAAAGCACTAATTTTTGTTTTCATTTAATATATTTAGTCATTATTTATTTTATAATCTTACATTTACACTAGACATTACGTTGGCTGTATCCATTCCAGTGCTCATTAAGATATAATATGCACCCACCCCAACAATTATTGCACATACACTACTCATTAGAACCATTTTCATTTATTCCTCCGTATTTAGTTTGTAGCTCTTTTTAAAAACATAACAAGATCTTCTCTATCTTGTATTCTTTTCATTCTTTGTATAGGCATTTTAGTACCAGGAGTAACCTTGTCAGGACCCTCATCGAATAGCCTATTTATTGTGTCTTCATTCCATATTATATCTGAATTTATTAACGCTTCGGAATATTTATAACCTTCTAAAGTTCCAGCTTGCCTTCCAAAAATTCTATAAAGTGTTGGTCCAGCTCTTTTCTTACCATCTTTTACAAGAGTATGACAAACACTACATTTTCTGGCAAATTGTTTTTCACCATTGCTAACCTCTACTTTTGGATTAAATCTACGTGCAGGCCCTGGTCTATCTAAAAATTTAGGTGGAAAATCGAAAATTTGCCATCTCGTTAAAAAATCATCTAACCCAGCAACTATCAATGATGAATCTTTTGGAAATAAGATGTTATCCCAAATTGGTCCATTTACAGCATTAAAATCTCTCACAAGTGACCAATTTTTTGTATCTAGAATAATCATTCGCCCCTTTGCGTTTCCAAAACTAATCATGTTTTCATCCTTCAAATAATACATTGATAGAATTGGCACTCTATCATTTTTAATTTTCAAGATTGTTTGGTCAGCATCAAACCTGTTTATTGTGATTTGTCCATCGGTAGAACCAAAGGCTATAAAATTATCTTTTTCATCAATTTCAAATTTAGATATCCCCCAACCATTTTTAATAAGTGGTCTTAAATATTCACCTGTTTTTGCTTTCCATAATTTAATTTCACCATCATAACCTGAGCTATATATAAAATTATTATCCGCAGAATATTTAACAGAGTAAACAGGGCCTTTATGTCCACTAAGCGACATTATTTTCTTTCTTTTTAATATATCCCATACACCAATAGTGCCGTCCCAGCTAGCCGATAAGAGAATTTTACCGTCTTTTGAAAAATCTAAACCTGCTATTTTACCTCTATGAACACCTAATTTTATTGGTTGAATTTCTTCTACATTGTTTGCCACCTCGTCAAGAGGCCATAATAAAACATAATTATCATCACCACCCGATACTAAATATTTACTATCTGGAGAAAATTTAACTACATTTACTGCAGCATCATGACCGATCAATGTTTTTTTTTCATTTATAGGATTTAAGTCCCATATAACTACTGAGTAATCAAAGCTAGCACTAGCCATCA
>CAKZQZ010000022.1 GCA_937142855.1 uncultured Alphaproteobacteria bacterium
ATCTGAAGAAAACACAAAACGAATTTTAGCATTTGGCACTCCAGCCAGTCCTAATAAAACATTTTCAGCATTTACCCAATTTCCTGCTCCTGAGGAAGAAGTTCCATCCCACCAAAGATTAAATATATCGTTATACCATTCTATAGCACCGCCATTATCAAGCAATTTAGTCCATGTTAGTCCTCCATTTGTTGAAGTTTCTATCCAGCCTTCATCACAGCATTGTTCCGTAATAAAAGTATGTGAAAAGTATAAGATAGGATCTGCCGCTAAAGCTGAAAAATTCAAAGTTGGTGACTCTAAATAAGATAATTCACTATTGTTATAATCACCGGTTAAGTTAGTTACCCAAGCATATTGACCACTAGCTGCAGAACCTATAATAGCTCCATTAGGAATTCCCCTTGCCCAGCTAGATAGGGTACCTGAACTTGTCCACCCTCCGGTTCCACTTTCAAAACCTTCAGTGTAAGGAAAAGTGGATATAGTTGTTTGAGAGAATGAAATACTGAAAATACAAATAAGTACAGCCAGTAAAATGCTTCGTTTATTCATTTTGAGTTAGTTAAAGGTGTTGAATAAAGTTAAGCCCATTTTTTGGATAGCTTAATTGGTTAGTATTCCATCTTCCATTACAATTTTTCGGTCACATAGGTTTGCTAACAGCTGATTGTGGGTTATTATGACGAAAGTTTGTTTGAATTCATCTCTTAAATCAAAGAATAATTGATGTAGCTCATTTGCATTTTTAGAGTCTAAATTACCTGATGGCTCATCTGCAAAAATTACCTTAGGGTTATTAATTAAAGCTCTTGCTGTTGCAACTCTTTGTTGCTCACCACCTGAAAGTTCTGAAGGCTTGTGATCTTTTCTGTTGTCTATATTGAGTTTTTGCAATAATTCAATAGCTAAAATTTTTGCTTCTTTCATGCTTTTTCCAGCAATTAATGCAGGCATACATACGTTTTCTAGAGCAGTAAACTCAGGAAGGAGCTGATGGAATTGAAAAACAAAGCCAATATTTTGATTTCTAAATTTAGCTAGATCATTATTTTTCAATTTATTTAAATCTTTTCCATCAAAAATTATTTCACCTTGATCTGGCACACTAAGTGTTCCTCAAATTTGTAGTAAAGTAGTTTTACCTGCTCCATTAGGTCCTATGATTGCTCTTAATTCTTTATTTGCGATAGTAAAGCTGAGGTTGTTTATTGCTTTAAACCCGTCAAAAGACACGTTAATTCCATTAACTTCTAACAAAGTACTCATTTTAATCTTTCTTAAAAATATATTCTATTAACCCACCAATGCCTCTTGGGGCATAAAGAGTGGTAATAACAAAACTAAAACCTAAAATAACTACCCACCAATCAACCCATTTAAATGTGAAAATTCCAAATTCTATATTTGGAATTTGACCACCTGTAAAATAACTAGAGGTAAGAGAAACAAAAGCAGCACCAATTATGGCGCCATATAAGCTGCCTCTTCCGCCAATTGCAACCCATACAGCTAGATAAATTGATGCTAATGGTGCTAATTCAGCAGGATTGATAATTCCAGCCTGTGGGTAATACAATGCTCCTGCTATACCAGACATTACTGCTGAAATTACAAAAATAAATAATTTATAGTTCTCTACTTTGTAGCCTAAAAACCTAATTCTATTTTCATTATCCCTTATACCAATTATAATATTACCAAGTTTAGTATTAACAATTGAACTAGAAACAAAATAAATTATAAGCAAAGCTAATGAGCTTAAGACTAGAAACCATATAGATATTTCGGCTTGTGAAAAATTTTCAAGTCTTGGTATGTTTTGTAGACCGGACAAACCATTATTACCCCTTAATCCACTATCATTTTGAAATAAATATAGAGACAAGGCTAATGTCATAGCTTGTGTTAAAATAGACAAATAGACCCCTGTAACTCTTGACCGAAATGCTAACCAACCAAAAACAAAAGCTAATAACCCTGGAACCATCAAAACAAATAAAATATGAATAGGTAATGAATCGGCAAATGTCCATATAAGAGGAATGTCAGATCCACCAACAACACCAAAAATTTGTGTGCCAATAGCCTCATTTATTTCATTGTTAGTTAGGGGTAAGGTATTATTTTGTGTTGAATTAATAACTATGTCTTTCGTTCTCTCAAACATAAGCCACATTCCAATCATGTAACCACCTAGACCAAAAAAAGCAAAATGTCCAAGGGATAAAATACCGCAATAACCCCACACTAAATCCATGGCTAAGGCAACCATGCACAAACATAAAGTTTTACCAAGTACTTTTACAAAACTTGTTGAAATTATACCAAAACCATAGGCTTCACTCATTAGTAGTACAACAAGTGTCAAAATGAATATAATCGTTGACATCCAAAAAAATGATGTTCTGTTGTTAATGGTTTTTATGTGTTCTGCTTGCATAACTAATCCTCTGAGGCTCTTCCTTTTAAGGCAATTATTCCTCTTGGTCTAAATTGAATAAATAGAATTATAAAAATAATCATATAAGTTTGAGCAGCCAGAGTGTTTGAGGGATTAAACCATTCGATAAATTTTTGAAGCATACCTATCATAGTCGCCCCAGCAAGTGTTCCCCATATATTTCCTACCCCTCCAACTACTACTGTCATAAAGCTTTGTACTATATAGTCAGATCCAAGTTCAGATGTTACCTTTGAAAATAAACCTATCGCAACTCCAGCAATCCCAGCAACCCCAGACCCTAATCCAAATGTTAACATATTTATTCTATCTGGATTAATACCCATGCTTGATGCCATCATTGGATTTTGTGTAACTGCTTTCGTTTCTAAACCTAATCTTGTTTTATTCATGACAATTATTAAAAATATCAAGAAAATTATACCAAGAAAAAAAATAGCAATTCTTATTGAGCTTATTGATAAAACATCATTTATGACAAAAGCTCCATCTAGCCAATCTGGAGATGTTAGTGGTCTTGCCTGGGTGCCGAAAATATTTTTGGCAATTTGTTGCAAAGCTATGCTTATACCAAATGTAGCAAGTAAAGTATCCAAAGGACTTTTATATAGATGTCTAATCACTAATCTTTCCATTACAATCCCAAAGAAAAAAGTAACAGCAAAGGCTAATGGGAAAGCAACTAATAATGAAATTGTATGGTTAGGAATAAATAATTGGACTACATAGCCTGTGTAGGCTCCTATCATAATAAACTCACCATGTGCCATGTTAATAACTCTCATTACGCCAAATGTGATGGCAAGACCAATAGCACCAAGAAAGTATATGGAAGCTAAACTGAGGCCATCTAAAATAAGATCCAGATACTTATAGAGATTTACTTTGAAACTTATTTCATTGAATATTTCTTTTGCAGTTTCTATGACTTCAGGCGATTTTTCTTCATATATGGCATAGAAATAATGACTATTAATGATCTCATTAAGATCCCTAGGTGATTTAAGAGGTGTAGCCTTTCCCTTTTTAACTAATAAATCATATGCTTCTATTCTTTTTTCTTCTGTAGTTAGGGTTGCAACTGGCATACCTTCTATGAAAGAATTTTTAATATTTTGTTTTAATATCTTAAAGCATTAGCAAAACATTAGCAAAGCATTAGCAAAGCATTAGCAAAGCATTAGCAACTCTAAACTCTTAACAACAACCCGCAAAACAAAGATGTGTCTCCAGATCTACACTCGCAACACTATCGTGGATGATGTTGAAATGAACCCTTGGTTCAAGAATGGTATTGATGAAAGTGACATCATTCTTGGAAAAGCACTTGGTCTACTTGAAGATTCAAAGGATATCGAACCATTTGACAAGATGGTTGAAAATGAAGAAGAATATCTGGTAGATCTAAATGATTTTCTAGATGAAATGGAACGCCTTGAACCAAATTACTA
>CAKZQZ010000023.1 GCA_937142855.1 uncultured Alphaproteobacteria bacterium
CCTTCAATCAATTTTTCAAAATAATCAAAGAGACCATCGTCACTCATTCCTTTGAAATAAAATGGTGGTAATGTCATTACACCGAGACAACCTAGTTCAATTGCATGTTTAGTAATTTCAATAGTATCAGGCAAATTACATAGTCCAGTACCAGGAATTAATTTTTTAGGGTCGATGCCAGAATTAATAAGCCCTTCAATTGCTAACATTCTTTCTTTATTACTCACTGATAAAGCTTCACCAGTTGTTCCAAAAGGAGCTAGACCAGAACACCCAGTATCCATAAGTTTATGTGCTAAATCATTATACATTTTTTGATCTAGCTTAAGATCATTATCAAAAGGTGTCAGAATAGGCGCTATTAATCCTTTTATCAACTTTATCTCCTAAAAATAAATATAAAAAAAAATAATATACTTTAATTTTTTTAATAAGGAAATTTGAATTTAAATATTAACAAAGAAATTATTTTAAAAGCCATCATAAAAGATAATTACTTAGTAGTTTTATTTTTATTAATATATTAAATAAAATATGATCGAATTATTATAATAAATTTTTTTTAGCAGGGGGATAAATTGTCTGAAAAAAATAATCCTGAAATAAGAGTAGACGTTAATTACGCAGTTGATTTAATAACAGAAATTTTTCAAGCAAAATCTTGTAGTGATTATGAGGCAAAGACAATTGCAGAAAGATTGTGTGGATCTAATCTAAAAGGACACGACAGTCATGGGATTGCTAGAGTACCTCGTTACGTGGAATGGATGGAAAGAGGATGGGTCTTTCCAAACTTAAAACCAGATGTTGTAGTTGATGCAGGAGCAATGGCATGTTTAGATGCCAAACAAGGATTTGGTCAAGTTGCTGGAGAATACGCGGTTGATGAGGGAATATCGAGAGCAAAAAAATTTGGTGTGTCAGTTGTCGGGTTAAGAAACTCTGGCCACTTAGGTAGAATTGGAGATTGGGCTGAAAGAGCTGCTGATGCAGGGCTAATTTCTTTTCATTTTGTAAATGTTCGTGGAAGTTTATTAGTTGCTCCTTTTGGTGGCAGTGATAGAAGAGGTAGCACTTCACCATTAGCTATTGGAATACCTGTTAAAGGGAAGGAACATATTGTTTTAGATATGGCTACGTCTACGGTCGCTGAAGGAAAAGTTATGGTTGCACAAAAAGGTGGAAAAAAACTTCCTGACGGAGCCCTTATTGATAGTTCGGGTAACCTTACTATAAACCCTGAAGCAATGTATGGTAAAATTACAGATGATGAGGTTCCAGATCCAGAAAAAGGAACAGGTGCTATAACAGCTTTTGGACTTCATAAAGGCTCTGGCATTAACTTTATGATGGAGATGCTTGGAGGAGCTTTAACTGGATCAGGAGTTTCAGCGGGTATTGATGATAAAGAAAGAAGAAAGTTTGCTAACGGTATGCTATCTCTTTATATAACTGTCGAAAAAATGGTTGATTTAGATTATTTCAGCAAAGAAGTCCAATCATATGCAGATTTTGTAAGAGAATCTCCACCTTCTGACAAAAATAGCAAAGTTCTTATTCCAGGCGATAAAGAAATATCTACTAATAATGACAGGCTTGCAAATGGACTTCCTGTAGCTCCTTTGGTATGGGAAAA
>CAKZQZ010000024.1 GCA_937142855.1 uncultured Alphaproteobacteria bacterium
CAGGTCTTTGCAAGCGTTTCTGGAACTTCCAAAACTGAAAATGGCGTTATGCTAGAAGTAGAAGACTATGGAATGGTTGATCCTTCACAAGTTGTCAGATTTAAAAATTAATATATTTACTAGGAGAAATTAGAGATGTCATTTTATACCGCTCTTACAGGACTAAACGGATCACAGGCAGATATTTCAGCTACTTCAAATAACATAGCAAACGTGGCTACAACTGGTTACAAAAGAAGTAAAGCGGAATTTGGTGATATTTTTGCTACTTCGCCTTTGCAGAATAGTTCATCTTCAATTGGTTCTGGTACTATTTTAAAAGGTATAAAACAACAATTTACACAAGGAAACGTCTCATCATCTCTTAATGCTCTTGATATGGCGATTTCAGGTCAGGGCTTTTTTGCATTGAAGCCGTCGTTAACAACTAACCAAACTGTTTATACTAGGAACGGTTCTTTTTCAGTAAATAATGACAGATATGTTGTAGACTCTGCTGGTCAGTTTGTTCTTGCCCTTCCAGTTTCTGATGATGGTTCTGTCCAGGGTGGTGCAATATCGGATGCTCAACCTCTAAAATTAGAATTGGAAGCAGGAGAGGCCAAGAAAACAGATAATTTGGAACTAGCAGTTAATTTACCTGCATCTTCTACAGTTTTTGAATCTGCTGATGACTTCGATCCTGCTAATCCAGCGACATTTAATTCATCAACATCTGTTACTATCTTTGATAATTTAGGTAATCCAGTTATAGCGACTGCGTATTTTATCAAAACCCAGGCAGCTCAAGGAAATGAGGCAACTCATAAATATCAAACAAAATTCATTGTTGATGGAAGAGAGGTTCAACCTTCGTTGACAGAAGCTATTTCGCCAACAGGTCAAACCTTAGTAGTTGACAGGTTTGGGCAAATCATACCAATTAATGAAAAGCCTCAAATTATATCAGTTGCCCAGACACAGCCGTTATTTTATTTAGATGATTTGTCAAATAAGACTGTTTCTAAAGCTGCCACAGTTACATCTACTGTTTTAGAGGATGCCGCTTTTACAGCAACTGCTCCATCTATCACTGTTGTAACAGATCCTTTACAATATAATACGACTTATGAAGCTAACCCAACTTTAAATAAATCAACATATTGGGGTAAAGATTTTCTTACAATAAGAGTTGATGACACAACTGGAAGTGCTGGTTTCAAGAGTATAGATATTAGGCCAGGAACTTATACAGCTGCAAGTTTGTCATCTGAAGTTCAGAGAGCTATTAATGCTGGGCTAGGTGATGATGCTAAATTAGCAATAGATCCTGTTACAGATGGAAGTTTTTCAATACAATTCAACCAACTTGATAATAATGACGAGATACAAACACTTTCAGCTATAAATGTAGATTTAATGCAAGATAGTTTTGTAACAGACAAACTCTTTTCTACAACCAGTGGTATAGAAAATGTTGCCTCACCAAATTTTACTCGTGAAGAATTCCTAGCTCATGCTCAATTGAGAATTAATGATGCTTTGAACAGGGCTGCTGTTTCTGCAGACGGTAATACTAACAATGCATCAACCTATGGTGTCAATTCATCATTATTTAATAGGGTTACTGGCAAGTCATTAACTGGCGCCATTAAAGAAACAGAAGTTTTAAGTTTTAATTACAAAAAGCCTTCTTTAGATTTAACTGACGAGAATAATGTTACTACCGAAGAAAAGTTTTTACTTCATAGCTACTACAATGCTTCTCCTACATTAAAAGTATTTGATAAAGCACTGGACGTTACGGCAGTTGGTGGAAATACAATGGTTCAAGATACAAGTGGTACTCTAAAGATCTATATTAATGATGCCACTAATTCTATAAGTTCAACTAGTTTCCCAACTGAAGTTTATCTTGCAGGAGAATTCGATACCACAACTTCGACAGCTAATGACTTAAAATATAATGGTGCAAAATTTTCAGTGTCAAGTGCTGGTACTGATGCCAATGGAAATGAATTCTTAAATCTTAAATCTGACTCAACTAGTGCCATAAATATCACGGATACTAAGATTAAAGTCTTACATACTGAGTCTAAGGATGTTTCTGCTTATTTTGAGGGTGGAACAGGAATCTTTTCAAATCAAACTGAACATTTTGGAAGTAATAGAATAGTATTAAAAGAACTTAATAAACACTCTTACTTAAACAAGGATGTCAAACAACCAAATACATTACTTAATGGAGCAATTGCTTCTGCAAGTAACCCAGCAACAGGATCAGGTGTTATTACAGTAGATACAACAGCTGGATTTCCATCATCAGGAACCTTGGTGATTGGAACTGAGCAAATAACTTATACAGGAACAACTGCTACAACTTTCACTGGTATTACAAGGGGAGCAAATGCAACAACAGCTGCTGCCGCTCTTGATGATGCTACAGTAAAGGCTTTAAATTTTTCTGATGGGATAATGAGTGATTTTAAAGATATTTTAAGGAACACAACTCTTTCTGCTGTACCTTCAACCAGGGCAACAAATGCTCCCATAGAAGGGACAAATGTCATTTATGAAAAGACTGGAGCAGCAGCGTCTGGTGGAACAGCGCTTGTAGTAGATGGCGGGACAACTGGTATTAGAGTGGGGGATATAGTCGTTGGAACTGGTATTCCAGCAGCTACTTATGTAAGTGCAATAAACCATGACACATCAACTGTAACGTTAAGTGCTGCAACTACTGCCGCTCTAACAGGTGCTTCTACGACAGTGGCTGGAACTAAAGTTTCTTTTATGTCTAGTAACCATACTACTGGATCTGGTGCAACTGGACAGACTGGCATTGTAGTTGCTGACGCAACTAACATAGCTGTCGGTGATTTAGTTTATGGAACTGGTATTGCAAATGGCACAACTGTGGCAGCTGTCTCTGGTACTTCAATCACCTTAAGTGCAAATACAACTGCAGCTATTTATGGAGGTGAATTAAATTTTGTAGATGGTGACGGTCTAGGTGCTCAAGTTTTAAATAATGGTGCAGTAGCTCAAGGTGCTACGACTATCGTTGTTGATGCCAATACAAACATATCTGTAGGTGATATTGTAGAAGTTGAGGGGGTCACTCCTGGGACGACGGTAACAAATGTAAATGGTACTACAATTACAATTAGCGCAGCAACGACTGCAGCTATTGCTGATAATACCTCTATTTCGTTTTTACCAGCAGATTCCGAAATTTTGAATGTTGGTTCTACAGCTGGATTTACTGCAGCAACAGCCGCTAATCCTGGAAAGTTTAAGTTAGGTAATGAAATAATTACTTATACTGGTAAAACAGCTACAACTTTGACTGGCATAACTAGAGCAGCATATAATAGTGAGAGTAATGCCGTTGTAGCATCTACCGAAATTAGCTTATTAGATAGTGTAGATAACTTAGGTTTGTCTCAAAGAAAAACAGATGTTGCAGCTCAGTTAACAACTACAGGTACGACTTTGACAGTTGATTCAACTGCAGATTTTGAAAGTAATGGCTTCCTCAGAATAGGTAATGAGTTGATTTCATATACAGGTAAAACAGCTACTAGTTTTACAGGTTTAACCAGAGGTGTTGGTGGAACAACGGCTGCTCAACATGAAATTGATGCAGTTATAACTCAAGATATTTCTAATACGGATGATTGGGTGGACGAGAATGATCCAGCTTTAAAAATAGCATATGACATTTCAAGACAAAATTTTACATTTCAGGGTATTCCATCCAAAATTGGTACATCTACTCCAAGTAAAATGTTTTCATTTTCAGCATATGGTCCTGGAGAAGGCAATAATACAAATGCCTTAGGATTGAAGACACAAAGTAATAAGGCTTCTTCTAATATCGGTGGAGGAGCAGAGTTAAAGGCTGAATCTGTTCTCTTCACTGGAGACCAAATAGCTGCTGATACCCAGAGAGCCTATGGTGTGGAGGTGTCATATAATAACCTAACACGTAAGTTCAGTATTGCTAGTGGATCCACCGGTGAAAACATCCCTGCAAATTCAGCTGTAGGAGTTGGTGATGCTGGTCAAGCATCTTCAAACATTGAAATTGGTAGACTGGCAATAGTCGATGGTGTAGCAACAGCCTCGACAGAGGGAACTGGTGGTACCAGTGCTTTGTTAGGTATTAACGCAATTAGTGCTATAACAACAGTTACAACGGACACAGCAGGAAAAGGTCTTAAATCTTCTCCAGCTGTATTAAGCGGTAAAACATCAAACGAAGATTTATCAGAAGACTTTTTCTTGTCTGATGCAGCTGAAGAAACAATATTTGTTGTTAACGTAAATGATATAACTGCTGCTATTCAGGTGCCTGAAGGCGTTTATAATGGAACTTCTTTAGCTACTGCGCTTCAATCAAGAATTAATCAAATGGAAGATCCTTCAGGTAATACCGTTAACGGTGTAACTGTGTCTTACGATACCATAAGTAATTCTTTTACATTTACTACAGGTACTACAGGTCTTAATAGTAAAATATTCGTATCTGGAAGCTCACGTATGGGCTTAGATAACCTTGAATTGGTAACAGGGACAACACCTTCATTCGTTAATATGGCTAACACAACAGCTACTTCAGCCACAGGGCAGTCATTGTATGTAAATGACGCTGGTACAACAACTACTTTGGCTCCTGATAATGCTTGGACCCCGGCTACAGATGGAACATTTGCAAAAGTTTTTTTAAGACCAGGGGAACTTACATTTGATACACAAGGTAACTTAGTTAGTCCTATTCAAAAAGTAGGTTATAAAGGTGACTTTGCTGCTGATGCAGTAGCTGGAACTAACGCCCTTTCAATTGACTTAGACTTAAATTTTGATGGTTCAACGCAGTTTGCATCTGACTTTAATGTTAGATCAGTATCTCAAGATGGACAGACAGTCGGTAAGTTGGATGGACTGGATATTGCTGCTAACGGATTGGTTAGTGCAAACTATACAAACGGACTTAATATTGCTCTTGGAAGACTCGTTATGGTTAATTTTAATAACCAAAATGGATTAAAACAAATTGGTAATGCTACATATGTTGAGACTTCTGTTTCTGGTGTGGCTTCAGTTGGAGAGGCAGGTGCTGATGGTTATGGTACAATTTTGTCAGGTTCATTAGAGAGATCAAACGTGGATATAACTGAAGAGCTTGTTAACCTAATTACTGCTCAAAGAAACTTCCAAGCAAATGCTAAAACAATTGAAACAAACACAAGCTTAACGCAAGCTATCATTCAAATAAGATCATAGTTTAATAAATGATTTAGGGATTTAAGATGGATAGAAGTATATATACTGCACTTAATAGCATGAATATCTTAAGAGATAATCAGGCGGTAACTGCTCAAAATTTAGCAAATATAAGTGTTACTGGTTATCAAAAAGATGTGTCTATCAATTTTTCTTCAGTCTATTTAGATCGTGACAAAGGAATTGACCCAAGAGTGATGGCTCTTCAAGAACCAGGGGGGTATGATAATACGCCTGGTCCTATGCAGCAAACTGGTGCACCTTTAGACCTTGCAGTAGATGGAAATGGGTATTTTATTGTTAAGCCTGCTAACGGCAAACCAGCCATGTCTAGGAGGGGTGATTTTACTGTTTCAGCAGATGGAACACTTAGAGATGGAACTGGTACACAGCCTTTAAACACTGAATTACAACCAATAACTATTCCTCCACACAGAAGAATTTCAGTTTCTGGTGATGGAATTATTAATATAGAACCTCTAAATGCCCCTATAGGACAAACCGTCAGAGTTGCTCAGCTAGCGACTACTTTTGGTTCTGAAGTTCCACTAGCAAAAACAATCGATGGTTTTGTTAGACCAATCGATGGAAGTATACCAGCTCCTGATAATAGAACATTATTATTAAGTGGCTTTTTAGAAGGCTCTAATGTTAAGTCAGTCGATGAACTAGTTTCAGGTATTGATCAATCTAGAGCATATGAAATCAATGTAAAATTTGTTACTACAGCAAAAGAAATTGATGAAGCTACGGCATCGCTTATGAGAATGCCAAGTTAATCACCTCCCTATAAAATTGGCATATGTATTGCATTATTCTTCTATAATAATGAGAAGGAGTTTGGAATGTCTAATGCAATGCACGTTGCAAAAACTGGTTTAAATGCTCAAAATAGTAGAATGCAAGTAATTGCTAATAATTTAGCTAACGTTAATACTACAGGTTTTAAAAGAGATAGAGCAAATTTTGAAACATTATTATACCAGGTAATAAAAGCTTCTGGTGCCCAGACATCAGGTGAGACAAGAACAAACTCTGCTTTTTCTGTTGGAACTGGTGTAAGAATTATCAACGCTGATAAGTTATTTTCACAAGGAAATATTGTTTCAACTGATAACGCGTTAGACATTTCCATTGATGGATCTGGTTTTTTTCAAGTTCTTATGCCAGATGGAAGAATTGGTTTTACAAGAAATGGAGCTTTTGGAAGAAATGCCGAAGGTCTTTTAACAACAGCATCTGGTTATGTAGTTCAACCAGAGGTAGCCATACCTGAGGGTGTGACAAGTATTAATATTTCAGCAGACGGAATAGTCTCAGTTCAAAATCCTGGAGAAGTTGAAGCTGAAGAAGTTGGTCAGTTTCAATTAGCAGACTTTGCAAATTCACGAGGATTACAGCCAATAGGGCAGTCCATGTTGGTAGAAACACCTGCAAGTGGTGCACCTGTAGTGGCAAACCCGTTTGAAAATGGATTTGGTAGTTTAGTACAAGGAGCACTAGAGAGCTCCAACGTCAACGTAGTGCAAGAGTTAGTTGATATGATTGAAACTCAAAGAGCATACGAAGTAAACTCTAAGGCTATTTCAGGAGTTGACGATATGCTTAGATTTATAAGTCAAAACTTATAATGAGTAGTAACTAAAATGAAAAAGCTAATTTTAATTGCTTCATTATTATTTGTTAATGCTTGTTCAACTTATGTTGAAGAAGCAAATAATAAAGAATTCAAACCTTTAACACCTTCTTTTGAAGAGTTTAACAAAGAAGAGCCTAGTGATGGTTCTATATTCAGTGCAAGTTCCTCTGGTTTGTTTTCCTCAGATAGGAGAGCAAAGAAAGTTGGAGATATTTTATCTGTAACATTAAGTGAAACTTTTTCTTCAAATAAAGCTGTAACTAACTCATCAGGTAAAACAGACACAATAGGAGCTGAAGTTGGACCAACAGGATTACTTAGAAACTTTGCTGGTTTAGGAGGAAGTGCCTCTAAGACAAATTCTTTTTCGGGTTCAATGGCAACTAATCAATCAAATAGTTTAAGCGGAACGCTCTCTGCAACCATTGTAAGAGTATTTCCAAATGGTAATTTTGAAATTAAAGGACAAAAAAAATTAAGAATTACAGAAGGTACTGAATATATCAGGTTGAGTGGAATTATAAGACCTCAGGATATTTCCACTACGAATACAGTCTCATCAGCCAAGATTGCTGAGGCTCAAATAGAGTATGTTGGTGCCGGTATTTTAGATAGTGCTACTAAGCCAGGTTGGGGTAGTAAAATTTTTAGGGCAATTTCACCATTTTAAGGTTTAAAAAATGAAAAAATTAATTTCTATATTTTTATTATCACTATTTGGATTATTTTTTTCAATTCAAGTATCAGCTGATAGATTAAAGGATCTAGTAAGTTTTGCTGGTATAAGATCAAATCAGTTAATGGGTTATGGTATTGTTGTTGGTCTAGATGGAACAGGTGATTCATCTTTGGCGTTAACCCTACAAAGTATGCAATCTACAATCTCACAATTTGGCATGAATGTAGATTCTAGTAGTTTAAGTGGTAAGAATTCTGCAGCAGTTATGATTACAGCTGATTTAGATCCTTTTACAAAAATAGGTCAAAAAATCACTGTTACGGTTTCCTCAATGGGAAAAGCAAAAAGCTTAAGAGGAGGAACCTTACTGATGACTCCATTAAAGGGTGCTGATGGTCAAACATATGCAATTGCTCAAGGAAACCTTGCCGTGGGTGGATTTGGCGTTGAGGGTGCAGATGGTTCTTCAATGTCAGTTAATATTCCAACTGTTGGAACAATATCTAATGGTGCCACTGTAGAAAGAATGGTTGAGGCACCATTTATAAACTCAGAAAATTTTGTTATGAACCTCCATCAAGGAGATTTTACTACTGCTAATCGCGTAAGCGAAGAAATTAATAAAGTTTTTGGTCCTGATGTTGCCAAAGCATTAGATCATACTTCTATTTCAGTAAGGGCACCTAAAGATCCTTCTCAAAAAGTAAGCTTTATGAGTTTGCTTGAAAATATAGAAGTTGACCCCGCTTCTCCAATTGCAAGAGTGGTTGTGAATGCTCGTACAGGTACAATAGTCATTGGAGGTGATGTCAGAGTTACGCCAGCAGCAGTAAGTCACGGTAGCCTGACAGTAAAAGTAAATGAAGATACGAACACTACGCCTGGTCAGGTTTTATATGATGATGATGGAAATGTAACGACAACTACTGACGCTACAACAGACAATGATACTGATATAGAAGCTGGTGCTGACAAGGCTTCTGCATTCGTATTTGATCCGGGAACATCGTTGGCAGATATTGTGGATGCTATTAATTCGATTGGAACTACAAGTGCAGATTTAGTTGCTATTTTAGAAGCTTTAAGGGCTGCTGGTGCCTTAAGAGCGCAAATGATTATAATTTAAGGTATTAAAATGGCTGATACTTTATCAAAAATAAACCAAATTAAAATTCTATCTGAAAATGTAGCCAATAAAAATTTAACTAATAGTTTAAAAGGTTCTAAAGGCAAAGAATTAAGAGATGTTGCTGAACAATTTGAAGCTATTTTTGTTCATCAAATGCTTAAGCAGGCTAGACAAAGTAAACTTGCTGATGGGATTTTTAGTTCTGAAGCACAAGATACTTTTAATGATATGTTAGATACTGAATACTCTTCAATTTTATCTAAAAAGAATAACTTTGGTATTGCTGAAGGGCTAATAAGACAATTTAGTTCTCACATAAATGCACAAGGTAAAAAATAGATGGCTAGTCTTTTTGAAATTGGGAAGACTGGTGTCCAAGCATATAGACAATCTCTATCTGTAACTGGTCAGAACATTGCTAATATTAATACTGATGGATACAACAAAAGAGAGGCTGATGTTACTGAGATAGCCGGTGTGTCAGGGGGTGCTACTAACGTATCTGATCAAACAGGTTTGGGAGTTAGAGTTGATAAAATTCGAAGATCTTTCAATACTTTTCTAGCTGATAAAACAAGATCTACCACATCAGATTTTAGTAAATTAGATAATTTTGTAAAAAACTTAAATGAATTAGAAAACATGTTGCTACCGCAAGATAGTGACTTGGGTACTTTCATAGGAAAGTTTTTTAGTTCATTACAGGATATTGCCAGTAGACCAGATGATTTGTCAGCAAGAACAGTAGCAATAGAAAATGGTAAAGCTTTAGCCAATTCATTTAATAGCTACGATAGATCTCTAAAGAATTTTAAAAATTCTGCTTCCAAAGAAGTAGATATTCAGATTGATAAAATAAATTTATCTCTTAAACAAATATCCGAAATTAATAGATTGATTAGGGGAAGTGGAAAGTCAGATGCCTCTAACGATATTTTAGATGCTAGAGACTTGTCATTAAAAGAATTATCTAAGTTAATAAATTTTTCAGTAGACTATGATCAAACTGGAGCGGCTGAAATAACATTAGGTGATTCAGGCAAAGGTCCTATTCTTATTGAAGGAACATCATACGCAACAATAACTTCTGTTAGAGATGAACAAAACATATCACTGAAAATTAATAGAGATGGATTATCTTATCCAGGTAATGGTTTATCAAGTGGTATTGTTTCTGGATTACTTGAATACTATAATCTAGTTGAAAGTGTGCAAGGTGAAATAAGTGCTTTAGCGGACAAATTAGGCCGTGAGTTCAATGAAATACAGACATCAGGAATTGATTTAAATGGAAATCAAGGAAAGTCCATGTTTTCTACAAATTCAATGGCGCCTATTGCAAATTCATTTAATAAGTCAAACTTAGATTTTGAGATTGTAATTGGCAATCCTGATAAGATTGTTCAAGAAAATATTTCTGCAAAGTTTATAAAGTTTAGTAATAGTTGGGAAGTAAATTCTTCTAAGGGCATTTCTCTCATTCAAGGTAATAAATTATCATTTGATGGTTTTGAGGTTCAAATAATTGGAAACCCTGAAGATGGTGACATTGTAGAAATATCTCCAAATAATACACGTGCAGGAGCTTTTAGATTTAACCTAGTATCTCCAAATGATTTTGCTGCTGCTTCAAAAAATCTTATTTCTTCTAGTG
>CAKZQZ010000025.1 GCA_937142855.1 uncultured Alphaproteobacteria bacterium
AGAAAATCAGAGCAATGCAATCTTAAAGCAGCTGAACTTTCAAAATTTGGAGAGTGTATTTCTATACCAGTAGATCTAACAAACATGAATGAAATAGATAAATTGGTAAGCCAAATTACACAAAAAGAAGAACAACTTAACATTTTAATTAATAACGCAGGAGCCGCTTGGGGTGCATCCTTCGATAATTTTCCTCAGAATGGTTGGGATAAAGTTATGGATACAAACGTAAAGTCAGTGTTTTTTCTAATTCAAAAGTTAGCCCCACTATTAGAACAATCTGGAAATAGTTCTGATCCTTCAAGGGTAATAAATATTGGCTCCATTGACGGAGTAGGAATTCCTAGAGCAGAAACATATTCGTACCCTGCTTCTAAAGCTGCAGTACATCAACTTACTCGTGTTCTAGCTAATAGATTAGCTCATAGAAATATTAACATTAATGCCATTGCGCCAGGACCATTTCAAAGTAATATGATGGCTCATACTCTTGAAGAATATGGAGAAGAAATCAAAGCATCTGTTCCTAGAGGCCGCATTGGTGTTCCCGAAGATATGGCAGGAACCTCTATATTTCTATGCTCAAAAGCAAGCTCTTATATTACAGGATCAATAATTCCAGTAGATGGAGGGTCCTTAATTGCTAGAAGACATATGGAGTAAACTAAATATTTTAACTTATCTTGTGACCGCCAAATTGATCTCTAAGTTTATTTTTTAATATTTTTCCAGTAGCTCCCAAAGGAATATTATCTGTGAATATAACATCGTCAGGTATCATCCATTTAGAAACTCTACCATTATACATCTCAAGAATTTCTTCCTTTACTGGTGATTTTCCTGGCATTGGCTGAACAATTACTATAGGCCTTTCTTCCCATTTTTCATGAGGAACTGATATTACCGCTGCATTAGCAACTTCAGGGTGACCAACACATATATTCTCTAAATCTATTGAACTTATCCATTCTCCACCAGATTTGATTATATCTTTAGTTCTATCTGTTATTGTCATAAAACCATCTTGATCTATTTTTGCAACATCCCCTGTATCAAACCATCCACCATCCAGAAACCTATCCTTTTCAGAACTATCTTCAAAGTACTCCTTTAATACCCAAAAGCCTCTAGAAAGTAATCTTCCTTGAGTTATCCCATCTTCTGGTAGGTCATTCCCATCATCATCAACGAGTTTCATTTGGTGTCCAAAAATTGTTCTACCTTGTGGAAGTTTTTGATCATAATACTCTGTCCTATTATTTGGCACTTCACCTAATGAAGGCATATTAACTGTTCCTAATGGGCTCATTTCTGTCATGCCCCAGGCATGTATTACTTCTGCTCCAAATTCATCCTCAAATCCTTCAAACAATATTCTTGGGCATGAAGATCCTCCAATAACAAGTCTTTTTACTGTATCAATTTTTTTGCCTGAATCTCTTAAATAATTT
Source organism: uncultured Alphaproteobacteria bacterium (assembly GCA_937142855.1). Classification (GTDB taxonomy): domain Bacteria; phylum Pseudomonadota; class Alphaproteobacteria; order Puniceispirillales; family Marisalimonadaceae; genus Marisalimonas. The sequence continues at coordinate 1,452 of CAKZQZ010000025.1, forward strand.
AACAATAAAAGCCAAATGGTTGGAACACCTAGAGAGATAGTAACTTTTTCTTGATTCATTAGGTTTGTTAAGCTTTCACCATCTAATTTAGCACCTGGAAAAACTAGTTTTGTTCCACACATTGGAGCTGCATAAGGTGTGCCCCATGCATTAACATGAAACATAGGAACAACTGGAAGAACTACATCTTTAACACCATACGGAACTACATCTTTTAAATTCATGCCATAGGCATGAAGAACTGTTGAACGATGAGAATATAAAACACCTTTTGGATTTCCAGTTGTTCCTGATGTATAACATAAAGATGAGGCTGTCTTTTCATCTAATTGTGGCCAATCAAATTGATCAGAATGATCCTTAATGAAATCCTCATAACAAATTACTTTAATGTCATCTTTAATATTTGGTTGAACCATGTTTTTATTATCAGTCATTACAATAATAGCTTGGACTGTTTTGAAATTTTTAGAGGCTTTTTCAACCAAATGTAAAATATTTAAATCAACACATAAAACCTTGTCTTTAGCGTGGTTTACAATATAAGAAACTTGATCCGGATGAAGTCGAGGATTAATAGTATGACAAACCAAACCACTTGATGAGGTTGCATAATAAATTTCTAAGTGCCTATACCCATTCCAGGCTAATGTCCCTACCCTGTCACTTTCTTTCAAATCAAAAGATTTAAAAGCATGTGCTAATTTTTTGGTTCTTTTACCCCATTCAAGATAAGTGTATCTATGAATACCACCTTCAACTGTATTAGATACAATCTCTTGCTTGCTATAATTTTTGGTAGCATGCTCAAAAATAGTTGAAATTAATAAAGGGTGATCCTGCATAAGACCAAACATTTTGTGCTCCTAAACCTAATTAAAAATAGATAATAAATTAATTTAAAACTTATCTTTCATTTCTTCAATCAATAATGATTTTAAAACTTTACCATTTTTATTTTTAG
>CAKZQZ010000026.1 GCA_937142855.1 uncultured Alphaproteobacteria bacterium
TCAAAAGCAAAAATATATACTGTCGAAGTAAGCGATAACTTGTTTGGCAAAACATCTGTTGTTAAAATGATATTAAATCAAAAAAGAAAGGACAACTAATGTCGACTATATCACCACCTCAAAATCCTGAGAAAGACCCTCGTGTAAAAGCTGTTTTTAACGATATTCGTGCCACACGTGGAAGTGATTTTATAAATAATCTTTGGCATTACCTTGCCTTTGATGCCAGTTTACTTGAAAACACATGGAGAGATGTAAAAAATATTATGGCAAAGCCAAGTCATCTTGACCCTATGACAAAAGAACTTATCTATGCTGCTGTTTCTATAGCTAATAGCTGTGAGTACTGCATACATTCTCATACAGCTGCTGCTAGAGCCAAAGGTATGAATGATGAGCAATACGCTGAGTTCTTATCAATTGTATCGCTTGCTGGCAAAACAAACCATCTTCTCAATGGTATAAAGGTACCGATTGACCCTGAATTTAACCACGACAAAAAAGACAAACCTTAGCTAATGAATTTAAAATTGTTAACTGATTTATAGACTGTATAAATGTTATCCTTTAAGAATTATTAAATTCAGATGATTAAAATGAAATAACGAGGTAGTTATCTCTGTAGTTAAAATAAGTAAGACATTAATTTATAAGTACCTATTTCTGAGTTTTTAAAGCTTTTATCTGCATTTTTCATTGAAGCGACAGCATCATTTTCATTACAAAATTCTATATACAAACAGCTATTAAACTTATTGTCTATTCCTCTCAAACTTTCTTCTTTAGAAGTTTCAAAATCTTTAATTTCTCTAGACAACCAAATCTCAGAATATACTTGTTCTTGACATCTATTATTTTTCTCATACTCAATTAAAACTTCTTTTTTAAGCTTGTCTCTAATTGCTATTATAAGGCAAAATGCTCCTCTTATACTTCCATTAATTGCTCGTCTTTCAAAAACAGTTCTAGACATATCTTTAAAAACAAATTCCATAACAAACTTTGTTTTTTTGGTAGGGTTGTTTAACTTATTAATATATTCATTAGAAAAGAAGGTTTTAGAGGTCTTAGCCTCATAACTTGTAAAGTAGTTATAATTTGATTTTAAACTTACAAATCTTCTAGCGATATTTATATCTGGAACACTTAATCTTTCAAAAAGATGTTCGTTATTATACCAATCTTCGTATTCATTTAAAAATTTTTTATTCGCATTATTCCATATAGCAAGCAAACCAGACAAAATTTAATTCTCCAGATTCTATTTTACGTTTATGTTATTACGAAATAATTTTTTAATAACATAGGACAGTATCACTTTCTGTAGATAGTGCTAAAAGCTTGTCAGGCATTGCAAACTCAGCATTGAAGCCACATAACAAACTTTCGTCATAACATCTAACTTTTGCTGACATTCCAGACACATATAATTTAATACCATTTTGTTGCATCTCATCTAAATGATTTTTCAAATCACCTGTACCTTGACCTACCACTTCACCTTCACTTTTAACATTTAATAAATGAGTACCATCTGCAGCTAAAAATATATTAACTTCGTTACCTTTTTTAAACGCTGCAAGAGCAACTAACATTCCAAGTGTGGCTTTGTTTTTTAAATCTGGCCCACTATGAATGTGTATTAAAAATTTTGACATTTACTATCTCCTTGTTGGTAGTATAATTTATTGTATATAAGCACACCTAACTATATAATCATTCATATGTATTATTTAACTTAAACTACCCACGGATAGGACATAGGGGATATGTACGTTATATATACCCAGGGTTTGCAGCAGATGGGAGTTTTTGAATGATTAAAACTTCCACATTAAAATTAAAATACCAATCTTTTCTAACTTTTATTGTTTTAAGGATTGATTTCTAATTATTTGTATATCAAAGTTATCATCAAACAAATAGGAGTAAATCATGTCAGGAATTGTTAAAAAATCTTTTAATAACCCAGATGAAGTGCGCAGTCCAGATAAAGCTAATGTTCATGTTTGTGACTTAGGTGGTGTTGCTGCAGCGAAAATGGTACTTCAACCTGGTTGGAGTTGGTCAACCTGTATTAAACCTGTAGTTGGCGGAGAAAGTTGTCAAGCACGTCATGTTGGTACGGTACTATCAGGTTCTATGTCAGCAAAGCATAATGATGGTACTATTGATACTTTTGTTGCAGGTGATGTATATGTAATTGAACCTGGACACGATGGTTGGGTTGAAGGTGATACTGAGTGTGTAGCATTAGAATTTAATGCGACTGCTGCAAAGACTTTTGCTGCGAAAAAATAAATAATTTTTATACTTTGATTTTTATTTTATTATTATCTTAATTCTTTTTAATTCTATTTCTTGTGAAGGTAAAATGGTATGACAAAATATAAGGGTGAATGTTTTTGTGGGTCTGTTCAAGTTGAGGTCACTGGAGAACCTGCAGTAATGGCCATATGTCATTGTAAGCTTTGCAGAGGATGGTCTGCAGCACCTGTTACTGGCGCAGCATTATGGGAACCAGAAAACTTTAAAGTTTCAAAAGGCGAAGAGTTTCTTAGCAGTTTTGCCAAAGTTCAAGGTCACGACCGTAAGTGGTGTAATAAATGTGGTGGTCATGTTTATGTGGACCATAGCACTACTTATGGGAAAATAGATGTCTATGCCTCTATTTTAAAAGATTTTGAATATAAACCTACTTTCCATGTTAATTATGAAAGTAGCATTCTTCATATAAAGGATGGATTACCCAAATTTAAAGATTTTCCAGAACCTTTGGGTGGCTCTGGTCAAATGATGGAAGAATAATCAGCTTTCATTTAATTATTTTTAAATTTTTATGGGTATAAGTAGAGCTGAATTATAATGAGTAAGAATAATGAAATAGAAGTTCTAAAAGCATATGAGCAATATTTAGCATATTTTTTAGACAATAATATGAATGGTATCAATTCACTGGTCAAATTTCCTATTACATATATAGCTGATGGAGAAAGTAAATCACTAGATGCTTTTCCAGTTACTCCAAAAGAAATGATGGAGAATAAACAATGGGATACCACCATTGATACAGACACTTATGTACATGGTACTAATTCAAATAAAGGTCATGTTATTAGTAGCGGTACTAGAATAAGAAAAGATAAATCTGTAATAGAAAAATATACTGTATTTTATGCATTTACCAAAACAAAGGATGGTTGGAAAATGTATGCTATTTCAGATATAATTTTAGAATAACTCCAAAACCCAAATCTGCTACATACCCTAATTATGTATTTCTAAATACCTCTATAACTTTATGATTTTTCAATTAGTTACGTAAACTAAATTGTAGAGTAGATAATTATAATTCTATAAAACCTTATATAGATAGATAGTTAAAAGTATTTGTGGCAGATGACCCTCCGCCATAAACTACTTTAAATTAAACTTAATTTATTTTTTTTTATGTGCATAAGTTGAATCGTATTTTTTAGATAAATATTCTCCAGCAACAATATTATTTTTTTTAGATATTATTGTGTCGTATTGAGGATTGAAGAAAAATGGAATAGAAAATCTCTTATTATTATTACCATATACTCTATGAGACGTAGCTTTTATTTTTTTATTAGACCAAAGTTCTAACATATCTCCAAAATTTACTACAACCTCTCCTTCTTCAGGTAAAACTAACTCCCAGTCATTTGAAGGGTTTTTAATTTCAAGTCCGGGGTTATTATCTGTTATCAAAATTGTTAGACAACCATAATCAGTATGAGGAGCTATACCGTAATTTTTATTTGATAATGTTGATTTTCTAGGAGGATAGTAATTACATCTTAATAATGACATTTGGTTTTCAAATTTATCTCTAAAAAAATTTTTAGAGAAGTTTAATGAGTGCTCAATAAAAGAAAGAACATTCATACCTATGTCAGTACATAAATCATAATAATTATTAATATTTTCTTCAAAATAAGGTAATTGATCAGGCCATAAATTTTTGGAGTAATACCTTAGGTCTCTAAATTCTTCTTTAACTTCTTGATGAGGACCACTATCAAAAATTTCTTTATAATCTGGATTATATTCTGGATTAACTTGTTCACCATGTGGAGCTCCCCATCCTCTATTTGAAGATGTGAGAGCCATATTTACTTTATTTTTTTTTTCAAATGAAAGGTCAAAAAAAGCTTTATAAGTTTTTAAGATATTTTTTTTAATTTTTTTATCTATAGGTGTGTTTTTTAATAGCAAAAAGCCATAATGAGAAATAGCATAATTAAATTTTTTCAACTCATCATTAAAAGATATATTTTCTTGGTTTGAAATGATCTCGTAATCTATTTTTGGTATTGATGACTTCATATTAATTAAGTCATAGTAAATTTAAAAAATTCAAGATTTGCAATTAGAATATTATTAATAAATTTGATAAATTTAAACTGTAGAGTGATTATTGACTGCAAAATTTCAACCCTAACCAAACATTATAAATCAGAAAATTATAATAAGAGATAAAAAAAGGATTTTAATATGATTACCCGGTATACAAGTCCAAAAGTTAAGGAACCTGCTCCCAACCTCTGGTCTAACTGTATTGTATGTGATGGTATAGCGTATATTGCAGGATTGACGTCACGAAATGCTGATGGGATAACTATTGACGGTATGGATGAGTACGAACAAACTAAAATTATTTTTAACAAACATAAGGCGTTAATTGAGTCTGCTGGAGGTAGGATGTCAGACTTCACAAAGCTTACTATTTTTGTAACACGAATTCAGAATAATAAGCAGGTATGGAAGGCTAGAGCTGAGTTTTTTAAAGGTGATTTTCCTGCATGTTCATTAGTTGAGGTTTCAAACCTTGCTGAACCTAACATCTATGTTGAAATTGAAGGTATAGCTCACATTGGCAAAGGCCCTTCTTAGGCCAACTATAGTCATTCAATCTATGGCTGATTTATGAATGTAATTTTAAAATATAGATATTATTCAAATAATTTGATTCTTTACATTGATTAGAGACGTCATATGAAATCTCTAATCAAATTAATTTATATTCAAAGAATTTTAATAATATTTCTCATATTGACCTTTGCAAAAGTCATAAGTTCTTTATAAGAACTGTGAGCTAATAGGTTATCATAAGTTTTTTCTATAGATTCCATTGATGGATAACCAACTCCTAGAAGGAAATTACCAACATTAGAGCCAGTTAGTAAATTACCAAACCTTAATGTAAGTGCACCATTATCTTTAAAGCATGATGCAGTATCATTTATACAATTTAAAAATTTATCCTTATCAGACATTGCAGCCTCTGCTCTTGTTATGACAATATATTTAGGATGTTCAGAACTGTTTTCAAATTTTGTTGGTAAAGCAGTTGCTATATTTCTTAGATAAATATTTGCCTTTCCACTATTCATCATTTCTTTAAATTCAGAAGAATTAGCTTGAACATCTAAAGCTTTTTGGTAACCATCCAAGTTATCATAGAATTGAATAAAAATAAGACTGCCAGCATGTTCTCCTGTTGCAATTGAACCAAAACGGGTTCCTCTAGCACCAGCATTAGCAATTAAATCTTTTGAATATGAAGACATTAATTTAGTCATAGTTTCTCTATAACTAAAATCAACAGACGCTACAGTTAGTACGACGTAAGATGTATCACTCATTATTTCCTCCAAGGTAATTTAGGTAAACACATAATTTTTTCTAGGTGAAATTTATATTGCAAATTAAATTTAATATTTACTTTGATAAATTAATTTTATGACTATTTATTAGGCATTTTAAGGTAATATTAACTCAACAAATATACAAACTAACTATAGATTTCTAGCCACACGCATATAACTTAATGATTTTACTCATTGATGTAGATTAAATCGAAGACTAAATTATATTTATTTTATAAGTTTTTATTAAATAGGATAGTTAAAACGAAATATTGGAAAGTTTTGCTTAGGTATTAAAATGCTTCACTAATCTGATTTTAGTTACATTTTTTTATCTATAAAACTTAAAAATGCCTCCCAAGACTTTTCATCTGCATCCTTTCTATACCTTTTTGAATTAAAAACAGTAAATGCATGAGGAGCACCAGAATATATATTGACTTCATATGTTATTTTATTTTTTTCTAATTCGTTAGTGATTTGAAAAACATCTTCTAATTTAACTGCTTTATCAGCTCCACCGTGAGCTATAAATATTGGTGAGGTATTTGCGGTATAACTTTGTCCTTGAGGGGTTTTAAGACCTCCATGAAAAGAAGCGTAGCCTACAATATTTTCTCCCTTATCTGATCTGGCCAATTCAAGTGCCGCAGACCCTCCAAAGCAGTAACCCATTACAAATGTTTTTTGTTTTTTTACGTTAACTTCATTAATACCAGCTAATATTAACTCCCTCATTCTAGTACGGTTCTCGTAAAGCTTTTTTGTTTCTGCTTTTCTAAGTTTCATTTCTTTTGGACGATTACCTTTTCCATACAAGTCAACAGCAAAGACTGTATAACCTAGAGAAGATAACATATCTGTTCTTTTTTCTTCGTATTTTGTTAAACCATCCCAATCATGAATAAGAATAATCAAACCCTTTGATTGTGATTTTGGGTTACTCAGATACCCCTCAAACATTTCATTATTGTATGAATAAGTTAATTTTTGACCTGCATTGACGTTTACAGATATCAAAACAAAAAACAAAAAACAAAGTAATTTCATTATATTATCACCTCAAATTTAAACTTTTAAATATTTATTCCAATCATGAATTGGCTTAAAACCAAGAACATTTCTTATTTTTCTTGAAGATAGTATTGACTCATATTTTTCCATTTCTCTTCTAATTTTTACATTTGGAAAAAAATTCTTAATTATTTCCTCAGTTGTCAAACTAACTGAATTAATATCATGTGTAACGTTAAAAACCTCATAACCAAGACCATCTTTTTTAATACATAGTTCTATAGCCTGAGCTAAATCTCTAGCATCAATATAATTAAAAAGATTTCTTAATCTTACACTTGGATTTTTACAAAACTCTTCAAACCTATGATATTCATTTGGTTCTATAATGTTTCCTATTCTTAATGCATAAATATCAATTCCAGTTCTTTTTTGAAAAGCTTTACCAGTTTGTTCGTTTAAAACTTTTGAAAGTCCATAGCTATCAGTTGGATTTGTCTCATAATCCTCTTCAATTGGAAGATATTTGGGAATTGGATTGCCTTGAGCAAAACAAAAGCCGTAGGTTGTTTCTGAAGAAGCAAAAATGATTTTTTTAATCCCTAGCTTTGTAGCTGCTTCAATTACATTGTAAGTTCCTAGAGTATTAATACGGAATGTTTCATTATCTGGCTTAATTAATACTCTTGGTATTGCTGCTAGATGAACAACTGCTTTGAAATTTTTTGGCCCCTCTCCTGATTTTAGTTCTGGTATATTTGCGTAACCAGATAAAGCATTAAAAAGTTGCCCAGAGTCAGTTACATCTAAATTTATGTTATCAACACCATCCATTAAAAGTGGTACTAAATCAGCATTTACTACAGAAAAACCTTTTTCTAGTAAATATGGAATTAAGTGTTTGCCGGCTTTACCACTTCCACCAGTCACAAATATTTTGGGTTTTGTCATTAACTTCCTCAAATAATAAAATTTCTAATAATACCGTTTAGATCTAGACATAAACTATAATAATATCAGATTAGAATATATCATTAAACATGTCGTTAGAATAAAATAATAATAATAAAAATACTTCAACTTTTATTACTTAATTTCAGTAATTTATAAGCGCAAAAATCAGGTGTGTTAAAAAGTGTGTAATACAAATCGGTTGCAGACTCGTGCAACTTCTTCTACTAGCACTTTGATTTTATGAGGATATAGACTTTGCAAACCCCACATGTCTCTAGGTCAATCAGTCCCAAACCTTTATACGAACCGGATGTTAACACGGCAAGCTAAGTAGCACTTGACAAATAAAAACATTTAAGCTTAACTGGTATGATGATTATACCAGTTAAGCTTAAATCTAGAAAGCTCTCCGATGAAGTGCGCGACCTTCTGCTTCTTCATATACAAGAGAATAGGCTGGCTCCTGGGACAACGCTACCCTCGGAACGAGAGCTTATGGCCAGCTATAATGTGGGCCGCCCAGTCATACGTGAGGCGATGCAAAGCCTTCAACACATTGGGTTAGTCACTATCCGGCATGGGGAACGTCCAAAAGTTTCTGAACCTGCTCTATCCGGCATGATTGGCCAGTTCAGCGAGTCTATTAAACATCTGCTTATGCATTCTGAG
>CAKZQZ010000027.1 GCA_937142855.1 uncultured Alphaproteobacteria bacterium
AAAAATAAATATAGAAAAAATTAAAAATAGATAATTCATCATTGGTCTCCAAACTGTTTTAAATAAATCTAAAGCTAATATATTAATTAAAAAAATAGATATAATCTAAATTTCCATAAAAAAAAAGGGGAATAAACCTGACTAACATTAATCACTTTATTAATCACTTTTTACTAATTTTTGATTATAAAACAGAAAAAAAACCCAAAAACCTAAATCTTTGAGGGTGATCTAAATCATTTATTTTATTGATATAATTGGTTGCGGGGGTAGGATTTGAACCTACGACCTTCAGGTTATGAGCCTGACGAGCCATATTTATAGGAGAAATGGTATTTTTTACTTTAAATTTACATTTACCATCTTTTGATTTATTTTTAGAATTCAATCATTTTACTAATTTTATAAAAATCGCTGGTGAAATATAATGATAGATGAAACTTTAAAACAAGAGAGAAAAGATCTTATTTGGTTGTTGGAAGAAGGTGGAAGATCTCCAAGTTTAGAAGACCTTAAAAATTTTAAAGATGATCATGAAATTATTCTTAAAGCAACATATATATTACCAGAAGCCATAAGTTGTGCAACGAATGGCCTTAAAAATAGTAGAAGATTTATTTTAAAGATCTTAAAAAAGAATGGATTATCTTTAGAGTTTGTTATCAAAGAATTTCAGTCAGATCCGGAATATGTTTTGGAGGCTGTTAAAAATAGAGGTATGGCGCTTAAATATGCTGATGAAAAACTAAAGAGTGATAGAGATATTGTATTAGCAGCAATTCATCAAAATGGTAATGCAATTAAATATGCTGCTGAAAATTTAAAAAATGATCGAAACATAATTTTAAAAGCTGTTGAAAATCAGGGTTCTGCATTGGAACATCTAGATCAATCTCTTAAAAGTGATGAGGAGATTGTCCTGACTGCAATCTCAAGAAATGGTTCAAATTTTAAGTATGCAAGTAAAAAATTAAAAGATGATTCTGATTTTGTTTTAAAAGCTATTACTAAGAATGCTAATTCAATTGAACACATAAATGAAAAATTTAAAACAGATCGTGATTTTGTTTTGAGAGCTGTTAATTCATCCCCTCGTTCATTTGAATATATTTATGAAAATTTTAATAATGATCGAGACATCGTTTTAGCAGCAGTTAAACATGGTGATAATCTAAAATATGTATCAGAAGATTTTAAAGATGATAAAGAAATTGTTTTAAAAGCCTTAGATGATAAAGATGGTCACACACTTGATCTTGCTTCTGAAAATTTAAAGAATAACAAGGACATAGTTTTAAAAGCTGTAAAAAGTAGTGGTACAAATTTGAGATACGCTGCCGATCAATTTAAAAAAGATAGAGAGATTTTTTTAGAGGCTATAAAAACAGATATTAATATGTTGATGCCTTACCACCACCCTGATGGTTGTATTTTCAGAGATGACGAAGAAATAATGCTTATTGCTTTAAGTCAATTTGGCCATGCTTTAGAATATGCAGACACTTCATTACAATCAAATAGAAATTTTATACTCAAGGCTGTTAAACAAGGATCAAAAGTTAATAATCATAGTCTTTTACGATATTGTGATGAAAAGTTTCTTTCTGATAAAGAAGTTATGGTAGAGGCAATAAAGAGTGATTGTGAGGCTTATGATTTTGTACACCCAAATATTAAGAAGAGTAAAGAAATCGTTAAGGCTGTTAACGAACATTAATCGAAGAGACCGTATAGGCCTCTGGTTTCGTTTCGATCGTTTAGATTAGGGAAATCACCATAAAGGTTTTTATACGCTGCTAGAGCCATTCCTTCTATACGATGCACTTCTTTAATTGCGTCCTCTGGTTTTCTTTTATTAACTTCTATAAATTTTATGCTTACCGATTCATCAAAAAATAATAGGTTCGGGTCGGAAAGATTTCCCCAATATTTCCGGATGGTTTCACTGGCTAATTTAAATTTATCTCTTGGTTTATTTAGACCTCTTATATCTCTCCATTCAATATTTATATTTGGGTCTGAAGGTAGGTCACAAATTTCTCTAAAATGACTAGTTAATCTTTTTCTTAAACCATTTGCTCTATCAGTGCTCTGACCAATATAGTTATAGTTAATTTTTGTTTGATTATTTGTTTTAATTCTTAACCAGTAACAACCCCAAACCACTGTATTTTTAAGTGGACAAGGTAAATCTTCTAAAGACACTTTTAGTGGGATTTTATCAAAAGAAAAACTTTCTTTGGACCTTAACCTGAATCCATCATCTTCATGCAAGTTTCCTTCTATGTTATTGTATGAAAATATTTTTCTATTTTTATTAATTTTTCCTGAGTTAATTACTGGACCATAGTACTCATATAGTTCCGAAAACTTGTACCACCTACTCCAACTATCCATAGGTTTTTCCTCTATTGATTATAACAACGATCTTTTTATTTTACCTTCCTCTAGAATAAAGATATTTAAAAATTAAAAATAAATTTAATGTATCTTTTGCACAGTAGTTAGTTAAATTTTCTCTTATTTTTTGTTTCTCTTTATTCGTAGTATTTGGATTGGTATACTCAAACCACTTTATCATAGCATCTCCACCGTCACCCACCTGATCATATTCAGAGCTATATGATGATGCATTAGGTAGTATTTTAATAATGTCTTTTAATGAATAAGAACCCATCATTGCAACATTATAAAAATTTTCCCTGAACAATTTAGCAGTGTCAATTATTCTTGTTTTAATATTTTCTATTTTATTAGTTAAATCTATACAATTTTTTCTTTTAACTAAATAAGACAGAGCCTTAATTTCTGTTGATGCATTATGAGCAAAAATTGGCCCATCATTTCCTAAATCAATTATTAATTTTTCTAAATATTTTCTATCCATATTTTCAGAGTTGAATTCTAAAAATTGCTTGCTGTCTTCTAAAGTTATTTCTTGATCTTCAAACTTCCACTTATGAACTGAGTATTGAAAAGGAAATGGATCATTTGGTTTTGTATCTGGTATAATGGGAACAGCTTGCATAACACTCTCAATATCAAAAAAGTATCTTGGCCAAGCATAATTTTTTAACTTTTCAATGAAATCAGGACGTATCCATTCTTCGTTATTCTGATGACAGTTTTGAATTATAAGATATTTTTCTTTATCCTGATAATTTTCAAATTCACTTTTAGGCAAATCTCTTAAATCATAAATCTTTTTGTCTAACCATTTTTTTTCAAGCCTTTTTCCTACTAGTGGTAAAATTGAGATTGGGGTGTCAACATTTGCAAGATGGGTCTTACTTTTACATCGATCAAGATATTGACAATCTTTACAGTGATCTCCAATTCCAACATCTGGCTCCTTTGAATTTTCCATAGTAATTGGTAATAAATCTTTAATCCATTCAGCAACCAATGGTGTTTTAGGTTCTATAGTTTCAAGAACGTTTTTTTCAATTTTTAAATTTTTATAATCATTATTCTGGTCATTAAATACAAAATCTGTATTTAAATGAGCTATTACAGCTTCACTTACTTTAATATTTAAGTTTTTTAGTACATAATATTGTATTGCAATATCATTACGATGATTTTCGTTAACTGATGAAGAGCATTTTGCTTCCACAAGTTTCCAACCATTACTTTTTCTTATTAAAACATCTGTGCGTACTAAAGTTTCTGCGAATAAAAATGCACCTTCATAAATTATATCAACCTTCGGGTCATTCATAGCATCTTGAGTTAACTGAATAATATTTTCTTCAAAATTATTTGATAAATCAAATCCATTACCATAAATTTCTTTAATCTTTTCTCCAAAAACGTTACCTCTATATAAATTAAAATGGTCTATTTTAATTTGATTATTTATATCAAACCATAGCTTTTGAGGACAATGTAAGCCTTTAGTAATTTTAGATTTTGTTAATTTGTAAGATAATTTGCTAATTGCTTTAATCTTTCCAATAAAGTTTTAAATAATTTTAATTGTAATTTTATATTATTTTCAAAATCAAATTTTAATTAACAATTATATTATAAATTGATAATTATCCCATGTTTTGATATTGCATTTATGCTCTTCACCCTTCTGCTTTCTGCCAAAACTCTCCCAATTATTTATGCCTGTTAATTTTAGATATTGAAAAATATGTTTATTAACAGGGTTTAATGTATTACCCATTTTATATTCTAGATTTTCTAAAAAAAGTTTGTCACCACTATACTTTTCTAAGATTTTCTTGTGCTGATCGATAGTTATAATTGCTAGAATGCAGTCACTCAATTCATCGTTATTTCTAAATTTTGAGTATCTTTCCTTTGCAACTTCCCACCACCCATTATTTAAATAATTTGTATGATCTATAGTAGGCCCTTTTATATGATTTGTTGCTGTTGCTTTGGCCCTATGCTTTCTTAATCTTGATAAAATAGGGTCTGGAGTTTTAGATTGTGCAGCAGATATACCTACATAGAATTTATTGAGAGTAGTAAAATATAATATATATATACCGTGTCCATTTACTAAATTTAAATAATCAGTTTGCTCTTTTACAATTAATAGTTCTTCAAAAGAAAATTTTCCTTTACGCTTCGGTGTCCATGGCTTTTTTATTGTATTATATTCATACTCCCATTTAGTTGTATCGATCGGTATTTCAAATACGTTATTTAATTTGATTGGTTTATGTATATGATAATTAATCATATATTTATATTACTATATTTTTGAACAAAGGGAACTATGCCTGACGACTGTTAGCCACTTTGTTAGCCACTCTGTAATCGTTATCAGGCTTCAAACGCAAAAAAACCCCAAAAACCGAAATTTTTGAGGTTGTGTAACTTATTGATTTTATTGAAT
>CAKZQZ010000028.1 GCA_937142855.1 uncultured Alphaproteobacteria bacterium
TGAGGCATCTCTTGAAGCTAAAAGACAATTTATAGAATTTATAAGAACCACTATGTCAGCAGAGGATGTTATAACTTTGCCAGAATCGCCATTCTCAACTGAATTTGATAACAAAATGCAGGCTACACAGGATAAAATTAATAAGGCATTCAGAAACTATAAACTTGCTCTTAGGAAAGCTAATAAAGCAGAGGCTGCTAAATTAAATGGAATTGATTTTTCTGTGTTAGCTAAGGAAGGAATTATTGCGACTATTAAGAGAATAAACCCAGAATTTGACGCAGGCAAAGTTGAGAAAAAACTAGCGGATGATCTTGCAAAAGCAAAAGCAGATTTAGAAGCAACTGAGAATGACCTAAATAATTTAAAAAATGAATTAGAAACTCTCAGAGGATCCCTGCAACAAGAAAATGTGAGTTCTATTGAAACTTTTTCAAAAATGAACGTAGTTGGTCTTGTTCCTATTGCAAGTTTTGAGTCTTGGGATGGAGAACAATATGCTACTACTATTGTAAGCATATGGACAACAAAAGAAGAAGAAAGAGCAAGAGCCCTTTATTCTGGTCAAGACGTAGCTTATGACCCAGGTTCTTCATCTGTTAAAGACTTTATAAATTCTACTGATTGGTCTACAGCGCAAGGTGTGAGAAAGTTTTTTGATGACAAAGGTAACTTCTGGTTAATATCAATTGGTTCCAGCCCTCTTAAAGGTAAATCCTCAAAAGCTACAAGAACTGCAAAAGGACAAGCACAATTGAGTGCTCAAAAGCAAATAGCGTTTGTTTTATTTTCAGAAGCTTCTTCCAAAAGAAGTGCTAGAGAAAAATTACAAGAAGTTACTACTGGAAATGTTGGTGAAACAGAAAATCAGTCAGTAACTTCTTTTGCTGAGACTATTTCACAAAAAGTGGAAGATCTTGATATTCAAGGCATGTCACAATTGAAAGGAAAAAAATACACTCATCCTATCTCAGGACAGGTAATGTATGTATCAATTTATGGAATTTCATCTAAGGCAGTTAAACAAGCTCAATTAATGGAGGCATCTCAAGCAAGAGTTACTCAAGATATGATCAGAGAAAATCAAAGATCTAAGGGAGTAAAAGCTGGTTTTAATAAAGCAATTGATGATGTAAAAAAGGATAAATCATCTTTTCAAAAAGGATTTAAAGAAGGTCAAACTAAAGCCAACTCTCAATCCAATGCTCCTAAAAGATCATCAAGCACAAATTCAAAATCAGGTAGCAGCTCAAAAGGTGGCTTCAAAGGAGCTGGTACTGGCTCTAGTGCATTCAAATAATTAACTCAAAAGGATAAATAAAATGTTAAAATGTTTTAAGTACTTTTTTTGTATCATTTCAGTATTGGCAATGTCTCAAAACACTCATGCTTTTGATCTTAAGGCTCTTACTGATAAAATTCAAAAAGATGTAGGGGGAAAGTTAAACATACCCCAAACTAATTCTGGTTCTAACCCCTTAGGAGGAATGCTAAAGGGTCTTAATCAGAACAAGGGTTCAACAATGATGAACACAACTGGACAAAGCATGTCCGGCACAAGTTCAAACACTAAGCTGGCAAAACAAATGTGTGAGCCTTCAGTGCCACAAACTATAAAAAACCTTCCAAAAGCAAATGTAGCTTTAGTTGAAAATGACTTTGGTAAATCAAGAAATGAAATTATAAAAATTCTTAATTCCATTCCATCATCTAGTAATGATCCTTATGTTTCATCATTAAATACCTTTAATGGCGCTTTTGAAACTAAAGAGATTGAAGTACTTTTTAATAGTTTTTTAAAAAAGAAAAGTATTGATGATCTTGCTACTATCAGAGCCATTGCTGATATGAAACCCGGTTTTAATAAAAATAAAAAACAAATTAAAGCAGACGCTCTGTTTGCATATGGTCTTGTTCACTATTATTTAAGAGATAATGGAGGCAAGAAAAGTTTAGGTATTCAATACATAAGCCAAGCCACTAAAGGTCCAGATAACATTGGTGCCCTCACAGTTTATGGTGCATGGCAATTTTATGGATTGAATGTTAAACAAAACATACAAGCTGGTAATATGAGTGCTTTGACAGGCTATCAGAGAGCAGGTGATAAAAAAAGTAAACTTAATACTGACGGGCCTTTCAAGGGATTAAATGCTTTTAAATGGGCTGAGACTGTGTTTTTTGAAATTGCTGGTGATGATAGAAATCCATACAAACAACAATATCAATCACAATTAGCTGATGCCGAAAGAATGAAAAAGCAAGTAATGGCTGAGCTTACTAAATCCAAAAAAAATGATCCTAAAAGTGGATGGTGGCCATTTATTATTGAACAACAAAATTTACAACATGATATCCTTAATGCTTTGGGAGAAAACATAGGACTCGGCCAACAATTAAGTGAGCTTAAATCCCAATATGCCGTTCTTGCAAGCAAAGTTTCAAATGAAAATCAACTTGTTGAGAGAATGGTTGATATTAACCAAGCTATGAGTGATAAAATCCTAAAGGCGCTTGATAACACTAAGAGTCTTGACCAAGAAGGTAAAATCCAATTAGCAAACTTATCACATGACAATGAAATTTTACTCCAAAGAAATTTTGCTTTAACATTAGAACTTGCTCAAGGTATGATGGCAAGTGGTGGATTTGGTAGAAGCTTTTATGAAACTGTAAAGTTAATTGCTATTGCAGGCAAAAATGAAAAAGTTTCATGTGAAGTTTACAGTGGTGTTAAAAGTTATGCATCACGTACAAAAATACCTTTGCTAAAACCTGTAACGTCTGAAAATGCTAAATTTAAATCAAAATTTAGAAGAAAAAGGAAAAGCTAATTTAAAACTCATTAACCTTAGGAAGTTGTTTAAGTACATTATCTGATTGCTTATCAACTTCTTTTGGTTTTTCAGTGTCTATTTGAAAAATATTTTTGCGTTGAGGACTGATTACCTCATCACCTTTAATAATTTTGTTTCTATAACTTTTATTTTTTATACTCATAAAAGCTCTTTCTAGAAGAGCTTCTGTCAATGTACATACCTCAGCGGCATCAGACCTTTGGATATTATTATTGTTTTCACGATATCTCTGTTCAGCAAAATAATATTGATTATATATAACTTTTTCCTCGAAAGTGTCATATATTTCAATTTCAACTCCCATCCCCAATATCACATCTTTTATATTCTTCTGATCTGTATCTTCTTCTGCAAATTCCCAACCATGATGAAAGATTTTAACATCAAAATCAGCTTGTGGAAGCTCAACATCAATTTTATTATATAATTTTGTAGCAAAATCAAATCTACTAATTGTAGTATTGGTTAAGGCAGCATTCATCATAAATGGTAAAATTGGGCTTTCTAACTTATAGCTAAATGCAAATGAAGCAGATTGACCAATAAAGTTTAGAAAATTAATCTTTGTCATCCCAAAGTTATTAAAAACATTATCATTTTCTCCTTCAAAACTAACTTGAACTCTAAATTTTTTTCCTTCCCATTCTTTTTTAGCAAATGATTGCTTTTTTATCATTTTTCTAAATTGTTCGAGCAAAGTTCTTTTTGGAGTTTTTGAGTTATAAAAAAACCGTTTTAAAATTTCAGCTTTCATGTTTGGGTATTTTTTTTCTTCTTCAAAAGGTATTAGCCTTCCAGATATTCCCCGTATCGGGACTGATGAAACTATTACCCTGTC